>SKZS01000193.1 GCA_007127255.1 Syntrophomonadaceae bacterium
ATGAGAATAATAAAGATAATCAGATATTTCAGGGAACTAGCTCAATAAAACGCTAAATAGGGTCAAAATCAGGGCTTGATCGAAGAAAAAAATAGCGGCATAATATAATTAGCACTCGCCAAGGAAGAGTGCTAACAAAACTATATAATGGGAGGGATCGCCATGAGAGACTTGGTAAGAAGGAATGCAGGTACAAGCGGTGACTTGGATCGCGTTCGCTCGGGTTTCGATCATTTTTTAGCTGATGCGTTTTTCCGCAACTGGCCAGTGAGTGGGGATGGAGCCTTCCCGCAGGTAGATCTTTACGATACAGAAGGTTCTTTAGTAGCAATGGCCAGTCTGCCCGGAGTAGGTATCGAGGATGTAGAGGTTACAGCTAACAATGATACCTTGACAATTTCAGGCGAAATTAAGATGGAACCCGCCGAAGGTGAAGTGCTCTGGCAGGAGCGAACAGGTGGCAAATTCTATCGCAGCTTTAAACTGCCCGTACCGATTAAAGCTAATGATGTTGATGCCAGCTTCAAAGACGGAGTGCTGCGTATAGAAATGCCGAAGACCGATGAAATAAGAAGCCGCACAGTTAAAATCAAAGAAGGAAAGAAGTAAAATCAAAAAACTGCTTAAATGCAGCCGGGCCGGATAGCTAAGAGGGCCCGGCTTTTCTATATTTGTCCTTGTCCTTATTTTACGGTAAGATGTAAGTAGTTTTTTTATAAAAAGTGAATAAGCTTCTTAGGGGTTACTTGAGAGAGGATGCTGGAGGATGGAAATAGCATTAATTGGTCTTGGCAAGATGGGTTACGCCCTGGCCCTCAACATGAAGGATCACGGTCACAGGGTTGTTGCATACAGCCGCAGTCCCGAAAAAGCGGCTGCCCTCGCTGATGAAGGATTGGAAGGAACCTCGAGCCTGGAAGATTTATGTGCATCTATAAAAGGTCGAAGGTTGATCTGGCTGATGGTTCCCGCCGGTAAAGCGGTAGATAAAATGATTGCCAAATTGCTGCCTCTTTTAAATGAGAGGGATATTATTGTTGACGGCGGCAATTCTCATTATGGTGATTCCATACGCCGGTTTTCTGAATTACAAAAGGAGAAGATCGATTACGTAGATGCCGGAATCAGTGGAGGACCGTCAGGTGCCCGAAGCGGAGCCTGTATAATGGTTGGTGCCGAAGAAAATATCTACAAATACCTTGAGCCTCTTTTAAATGATCTATCTACCGAAGGCGGCTGTCTCAGGGTTGGTGGAGCCGGGGCAGGGCATTACGTTAAAATGGTTCATAACGGTATTGAA
Source organism: Syntrophomonadaceae bacterium (assembly GCA_007127255.1). Lineage (GTDB taxonomy): Bacteria > Bacillota > Dethiobacteria > DTU022 > DTU022 > T3SED10-7. The sequence goes on from SKZS01000193.1 coordinate 1,301, forward strand.
TACGGCATGATGCAGGCTATAGCCGAAGGATTCGAATTGATGGACAGCGGTCCTTATGAAATAAACTTTCATGAACTTTCTAAACTCTGGAACAGGGGTTCGGTTATCCGGAGCTGGCTAATTGAGTTAACCGCCAATATATTTGCTGAAGATCCCAAACTGAAGAAAATAGAAGGAATTGTAGGTTCTTCAGGTACGGGTTTGTGGACTGTCGAGGAAGCTCTGCTCAGAAAGGTGCCCCTGCCTGTAATAACCCAGGCTCTTTTTACTCGTTACCGGTCAGAGCAGAACAATGTATTTTCAGCCCGGCTGGCTGCCAGTTTGCGCCGTGAGTTTGGCGGGCACGATGTTGAAAAGCCTGAAGTGAAAAATGATTTGTCAAGCTAATTGATTTTGCCTGAACTAATTTCTCTCTCTATTTTCTGATCAAGGAGCTGTTTGTCATGTCTGTCCCGGGTTGTACGATGGTTATTTTTGGCGGCACAGGCGACCTTGCTCACCGTAAGCTGGCGCCTGCAATCTATAACCTTCACTTAGAAGGCAGGCTGCCATCAGACTTTTCCCTTGTTGGTGTTGGCAGGAAGCAAAAATCAGATTCCCAGTACCGTCAAGAGCTGGCATCCTCAATCAGCAAGTACTCTTCCTCAACCTGGGATGAAAAGCAGTGGCAAACCCTGGCTTTAAAAATTCATTATCATGCCGGCGATATGCGCTACGCCGAAAACTACCTGCCCTTTAAAGACGCAGTTGAAACCTGCAATATTGAAAGCGGCGGTAACGGCAACTATCTATACTATATGGCCCTCGCCCCCCATTTGTTTACTCCTATTGCCGAAAATCTTAAACTTCACAATATGACTGCCGGTGAATCGGGATGGCGCCGAATTATGATCGAAAAACCTTTTGGCTATGATCTTTCCTCGGCCCGGAAACTTAATAATACCCTTTCAGCAATAATTGATGAAGAAAGCATATACCGTATTGATCACTATCTTGGTAAAGAAATGCTCCAGAATATTTTAGTTATTCGTTTTGCCAATACTATTTTTGAGCCCCTCTGGAATAAGCGTTTTATTGATCATGTTCAGATCAGCGCTCGCGAAAGTGACGGAATAGGTGATCGCGGTCGCTATTATGATCGGGTCGGTGCCATGCGCGATATGTTTCAGAGTCATCTACTCCAAATGCTGGCTTTGATGGCAATGGAACCTCCTCTAAAGGCTGATCCTGACACAATCCGTACTGAAAAGCTTAAACTTCTGAATGCTGTGCATTTGTGGCCGGAAGAAGAGAGTAAAAGTAACCTGATTTTCGGGCAGTACTATGGTTATATGCAGGAAAAAGATGTTGCCGCATATTCTCAAACCGAAACTTATACCGCTTTGAAACTGGCTGTGAACAATTCCCGCTGGCAGGGCGTTCCATTTTATTTGCAAACGGGTAAAAAGTTGGAGGACAAACTGGTAAAGATAGTAATCCAGTTTAAGAGCCCGCCTTCATTCTATTTTGGCGATCCCCTGGAAGGAGTATACAAAGAGCGCAACGATCTAATAAATCTTTTAACGTTAAAAGTGCAGCCAAAGGAAGGTGTGGCATTTCAGTTTAATGTAAAAAAGCCCGCTGCAATAGAAGAAGTTGTTCCTGCCGAGATGGACTTCTGCCAACCCTGCGCTTTCCTGATCAACACCCCTGAAGCATATGAGTTGCTATTGCTCGATGTTATGAATGGCGATCAAACCCGGTTTAGCAGCTGGAATGAAATAGAAAGTTCATGGATATTGACAGATTCTATTCACAGTCAGCACAGGAAGTCACTTGGTAATTTTGATATTTACGAAGCTGGCAGTCTGGGTCCCGAGAGTGCAGCAGATATGTTGATCCGGGACGGACGTCACTGGTGGTAGTTAAGCTTCTTACTCTGTAATCAGGTACGGAGGCGTGCAAATGGTTCTTTATGATATTTCCATGGCCATTGAGCCTGGAATGGCTGTTTATAAGAACAAAGCGGAAAAAAAGCCGCTTATTGAAACTATGCGGGATTTTAGTAAGGATACGGTTTATGAAAGCCGTCTCGGAATGGACATGCACACCGGAACGCACATCGATATGCCTTTACACATGATTCCCTCGGGTGACACATCAGATTACTGGTCTCCGGAAAACATGTTTACCGCCTGTGCTGTGTTAGATTTTACTGATTTGCCGGCTGATCATATCACTTCTTACGATCTTCAGCAAAAAGAAGAGTCGATGCAGAACAGCGGACTCGCTCCCGGTCTTTATAAAACTGTATTACTGAAAACAAAGAATTCACTGGAAGATGAGTTTAAGGCATCATTTGCCTATCTCGATAAAAGTGGCGCCGATTACCTGGTTAAAAAAGAAATTGTTGGAGTCGGAATTGATGCTCTCGGTATTGAACGAAACCAGCCGGGCCACGAAACTCATAAAACCCTCCTGGGATCTGGTATATGGATTATAGAAGGCCTTCGCCTTAAAGATGTGCCTGAAGGCGTATATATCCTGGCTGTTATGCCACTGAAGATTATGAAAGTTGAAGCGCTGCCAGCCCGGGCAGTTCTTTTGGCAGTGGACAGCCTGTTAATTAATAAATCTTAATTTCAAGCGCCTTTATAAATGTACAGAAAAAGCAGTGATTGATCACAGGCAGGAGGTTTTGTATGGAACCGGTCAGACTTGGTAAAACTAATTTAATGGTCAGCCCTATTGGATTTGGTGCTTTACCAATTCAATCTGTCGATCGGGAAAGTGCAGTTAAGGTTGTCCGTTATGCTTATGATAAAGGGATCAACTTTTTTGATACGGCAAGAGGTTATACTACCAGTGAAGCTGATCTTGGAAGAGCCCTTAAGGATTACGGCAGCGAGGTTATAGTTGCCACCAAATCAAAGTATAAGGATATGAAGCAGTTTGACAAAAGTTTCAATACCAGTTTTGCTAACCTGCAGCGAAGCTATATTGACCTGTTTCAGTTTCACATAGTAAACTACGAAAACGAGCTGGAAGAGATTTTGGAAAAAGGCGGTCCGCTTGATTATCTTGAAGAGCAAAAGGAAAAAGGAAAAGTGCGCCACATCGGTATTACTTCTCACCGGCCGCAAATGATGTTAAAGGCTCTGCCGACAGGTAAATTTGAAACGGTTCAGATTCCCCTGAACTATATTGAAGACGAACCACTGGAAAAGCTGATTCCCCTGGCCCGTTCTCTGGATGTAGGTATTATCGCCATGAAACCTGTAGCCGGAGGTGTATATACCAGCAACCGATCGGCACTGCGGTGGATTCTTCAATATTCAGATGTAGTCCCCATTCCCGGAATGTGCCGGATAGAAGAGGTCGATGATAATTTGCAGGCCCTGGATATTCCAATAACAAAAGCTGAAATTGAGCAGTTAGAAGCAGACAAGCAGGAGCTGGGAACCGTATTTTGCCGTCGCTGTGACTATTGCATGCCATGTCCCAATGATATTGAGGCTTCATATATTGTTCGCTCTGGGATGATATTTAAACGAGCTGGTTGGGATAAAATGGAAATGAGTCACATTGAATCCTTCACCAAGGGTCTTTACTGTGAACAATGTGGTGTTTGTGAAGAAAGATGTCCCTACGATCTGCCATTGACAGAGATGGTCATAAACGAAAGTGAGGCCATGTTGCGCAAAGGTGTTGACCAGGGTCTGATAACAGAAGATGAGCTGCAAGAAAAGCTAAAGGCGGCAGGGCAAAGCAGCTAAAAAAATGGTAGAATAGCAAACAACTGGAAATGGGTGTTTCATAATTCAGCAGTTAAACAGTAAAGGATATACCACGATATGGAACTGACTGTTCTTCATGCAGTGGGCATGGTTGCAGCTTTAATCATTGTCTTTGGAATTGGCATCTATTCAGCGCGCAAAGTTCATACCTCTATTGATTTTTCGGTCAGCGGGCGTAAGGCCGGCTCATTTTTAGTAATGGGTACTATTCTCGGCACCCTTGTGGGGGGAGCTTCGACAATCGGGACTGCGCAGCTGGCATATCTTTATGGTTTTTCTGCCTGGTGGTTTACTCTCGGTGGAGGTTTAGGATGCCTGATTATTGCCCTATTCCTGGTTAAACCAATGCGGGAAACCAGATTTGAGACGATACCTCGTTTTATATCTTCAAGTTACGGTATAACGGCAGGAGTTATGGCCGCACTCTTTGTTTCCCTGGGTATGTTTATCAACATTATGCCCCAGGTATTTTCTTCGATGGCCCTGCTGTCTTCCATGTTTCCTGTCGATCTTCGCCTTGCGGCGCTGATCGCAGTAGCCCTGGCTGTGCTTTATGTTGTTTTTGGCGGAGCGTGGGGAACCGGTCTGATGGGCTTAACAAAAATCATGTTGACCTGTGCTGTCATGATTGCCGGAGGGTTCGTGGCCCTGACTCTAGCTGGTGGACCGGTCGGTCTTGGCAGTCATTTTCCTGCCTATCCCTGGTTCAGTCTTTTTGGGCGCGGAGTTAATACCGACCTGGCTGCCGCCTTTGCCCTGATGGTCGGGGTTCTTTCCAGCCAAATATATTTCCAGGGGGTTTTCTCCAGCCGCGATCTTGAAGCGGCAAGAGGTGGAGCCCTGCTTAGCGCTGTCTTAGCTCCTGCTATTGGCCTGGGAGGCATCCTGATCGGGCTCTACATGAGGATGCATTACCCTGCCATAGATCCGGCCCAGGCCCTGCCTCTTTTTGTGATCAATTATCTAACCCCCTGGTTTGCCGGGATCGTTCTTATTACACTCCTTCTGGCTTCAGTTGGGACGGCGGCCGGCTTGACCCTGGGGGTCAGCACGATGCTTAATCGTGACATTTATCTCAGGTTGCGCCCCCATGCTGATGATCGTCGGGTGCTGTTCATTTTTCGTCTTTTCATTGTTTTAATTATGACCCTGGCCCTGGTTGTAGTCCTGGTTACAAGGGGTGATGTAATTATTTTAAACTGGAGTTATCTTTCACTTGGACTTCGCGGGGCAACGATCTGTTTTCCGCTGTTTGCTGCTATTTTTCTTAAGGGTAAAATTTCTCCCCGGGCCGGGACCCTGGCTGTTATAATAGCTCCATCGGTAGTAATTCTCGGGACATTGTTACAGTTAGGCCTTAACCCGCTCTATCCGGGTTTGGCAATTAGTTTTTTAATCCTGTTATTTGATTATTATAGAAACGGAGGCAAGTATTTTGAAGAGCAGGAATAACAATATATTAGTTCTAAAAAGGAGTGGCGGCATTGAAAGATCTAAATGAATCCACTGGTAGTAATCGCATAGCGATTACTGTAATCGGACCAGATCGGGTTGGCATCATTGCCGGTGTGACTTCCATACTGGCCGATAATGGAGTTAATATCCTCGATATCAACCAGACAGTTATGCAGGGTTATTTCGTCATGGTCCTGATGGCCGACATGGACACATCAAGCGTTGATCTGTTAACGCTGAAAGACCTGCTGGCCAAGAAAGGAGAAGATCTGCAGGTGCGTATAGATGCTCAGCACGAAGATGTATTTAAGTTTATGCACCGTATTTAGAGGCCAGTAGATAGGGGGGATAAGCAGTGCTTACGATTGAAGAAGTTTTAGAAACGATAAAGATGGTTCAGGACGAAAATCTTGATATTCGGACTATTACCATGGGCATCAGTCTTCGTGACTGCAGTGATTCTGATCACAGGGCAGCCTGTCGTAAAATTTACGATAAAGTAACCCGTCTGGCCGGATCCCTGGTCAAAACGGGTGAAGAGATTGCCCGTGAATACGGCTTGCCGATTGTTAATAAGCGTATCTCTGTTACACCGATTGCCCTGGTCGCCGAAGCGAGCCTTGCTGAAAATTATTTTGAATATGCGCAGGCCCTTGACAGGGCAGCGGCAGAGGTTGGGGTTAATTTTATTGGAGGGTTTTCGGCCCTGGTCCATAAGGGCTTCACTGGAGGAGATACCAGGCTGATCGAATCGATTCCACAGGCTTTGAGCTCGACTGAGCGGGTTTGTGCTTCGGTTAATGTAGCCACCTCACGTTCCGGTATTAACATGGATGCGATAAGCATGGTCAGCAGAGTTATAAAAGAAACTGCTGCCCTAACAGCAGAGCAGGATAGTGTCGGTTG
>SKZS01000155.1 GCA_007127255.1 Syntrophomonadaceae bacterium
GAGCCCGGGCAAAATATTTTGCCCGGGTTTTTGCTGTTACCTGAAGCAGTTTGCTGTGTTATAATTAGTTATCCGGTAGGCCAGTACCTACTGAAAAGCGAAATATCCTGGAAAAGAGGGCTGCCTTTTGCTTTACACTAAAGCTGCTGTAATAGTTAACCCTGCCTCAGCGAACGGAGCGACTTACAAGCGCTGGCCTGAGGTTGCCGCTGCATTTGAGAATGAAGGTCAGGATTATGTGCACAGTTTTACAGAAGGTCCGGGTCACGCTACTGTCCTGGCTCGAAAATACCTGCATGAGGGTTATAACCTGGTTGTATCGGTCGGCGGCGACGGAACGGCCAATGAAGTAGTAAACGGTTTTTTTGAAAATGGTGCGCCACTCCAAACAGATGCTGTCTATGGCTATATTTCCACTGGCACCGGCGGAGATCTCGGCCGGACAATCGGAGCGCCAAAAGATATTTCTGAAGCTGTTCACCGTATAATTAATCACACACCGCGTAAAGTCGATGCAGGTAAGATTACTTACCTTAATCATGACAATGAAAATGAAACTCGCTTTTTTATCAATGTTGCCGGTTTCGGCCTTGATGGCGAAACTGTTGACCGGGTTAACCGGACCAGCAAATTTTTCGGCGGTTTTTTGTCTTTCCTGTGGGGTACTGTAGTTACATTGATTCTTTATCGCAATAAGAGTATGGCTATCAATGTTGATGGGAAGTTAATTTGCGATGAGCCGGTAACTACTATTGTTATCGGTAACGGCTGCTATTTTGGCGGCGGAATGAAAGCGCTTCCCAATGCGGTTATGGATGATGGGCTTTTTGATATAATAATTCTTCATAATTTAAGCAAGTTAAATTTACTGGTCAGCCTGCCGAAAGTTTACAGCGGCTCACACCTTGACCATCCCCGTATTACAAGCTTGCGCGGCAGGGTGCTGGAAGTAGAGTCTCCGGATTACGCCTTGTTAAATTTGGATGGAGAACAGCCCGGGCGAGCGCCGGCCAGGGTTGAGATATTACCTGGAGCTATTAATTTAACAGGGTAGCTTCATGCGATTCGATTCCTTGACAGTGGAGAAAGCAAGTCTTATTATTAATTTTAAAACAACTGGAATTACAGGTTACAGCTTTATTTAAAATAGATGCGAAAAGAAGGAGGCGTTGCTCTCTTGTCCATAAAAGTGAAGCTTGATAACGGAAAAGAAGCTGTTTACCCCGAAGGGACAACCTGTTTTGACCTTTATAAAGAGAAAACAGCTGATAATAAAGAGTTGCTGGCAGTTTTGGTAGACGGCAAGGAATGTGATCTTGGCCAACCGCTGCCTGATAACAGCAATGTAGCCCTGGTTGATTTCGACTCGCCACAGGGAGCAGATATCTACCGCCACAGCGCCAGCCATGTGCTTGCGCATGCGGTTAAACGGCTTTATCCTGAAGCAAAACTGGGTATTGGGCCGGCTATTGAAAATGGTTTCTATTACGATTTCGAATTCGAAGAGCCGATTTCTTCCGATGATCTGGAAACAATAGAAAAAGAAATGAAGAAGATAGTCAAGGAAAGAAAACAGATCAGGCGCAGGGAAATGAGCAGGGAAGAGGCTTTGCGTTTATTCGAAGAAAGAAATGAGCCCTATAAGATTGAGTTGATCAGGGATTTACCCGAAGACGCTGCTATTAGCTGTTATGAACAGGATGATTTTATTGATTTATGCGCCGGTCCGCACCTTTCCCATACCGGGATGGTAAAGGCATTTAAACTGACCGGACTTGCCGGGGCATACTGGCGGGGCGATGAGCGCAACCCGATGTTACAGCGAATTTACGGCACAGCATTTCCGAGTAAGGAACGCCTTCAGCATTATCTTGATATGCTTGAAGAAGCTAAAAAGCGGGATCACCGCAAGCTGGGTCGTGAGCTGGAATTATTCAGCCTCCACGAGGAAGGTCCGGGATTTCCCTTTTTCCATAATAACGGGACGGTTATCTGGCAGGAGCTGACCGATTACTGGAGAATTGAACACCGCCGGGCCGGCTATGAGGAAATAAAAACGCCTTTGATATTAAACCGCAGTCTTTGGGAACAGTCCGGACACTGGGATCATTATCGTGATAATATGTATTTTTCCCAAATAGATGAACAGGATTTTGCGATAAAACCGATGAACTGCCCCGGTGCGATGCTGGTTTATCGCTCTAAGATGCACAGTTACCGTGATTTGCCGCGCCGTATTGCTGAAATGGGTATTGTTCACCGTCATGAACTATCGGGTACACTGCATGGTTTAATGCGGGTGCGCAGCTTTACCCAGGATGACGCCCATATTTTTATGCTTCCCGACCAGGTTGAATCGGAAGTGGCCGGAATAATTGATCTTATGGATCGTATCTACCGTGTTTTCGGTTTCCAGTATAGGGTAGAGTTAAGCACCAGGCCCGGCAAAGCAATGGGAACGTTAGAAATGTGGGATAAAGCCACTAACCTTTTGGAAAAGGTGCTGTTAGAAAAGGGTGTTGATTATCGTATAAATGACGGCGATGGCGCTTTTTACGGGCCAAAGATTGATTTTCACCTGGAGGACTGTCTTGGGCGAAGCTGGCAGTGTGGAACAATTCAGCTTGATTTCCAGATGCCTGAGAAGTTTGATTTAACCTATATCGGTGAAGATGGCAATAAGCACAGGCCGGTTGTAATTCACAGGGTTATTTACGGTTCGATGGAGCGTTTAATTGCCCTGCTGATTGAACACTACGGGGGAGCTTTTCCAACCTGGCTGGCTCCGACCCAGGTTGCCATCATCCCGGTTACTGATCGAAGCCATGAATATGGCCGGCAGATCTATGATCGGCTAAAGGGCGAAGGTTTAAGGGTCACCCTTGATCAGCGCAATGAGAAAGTAGGCTACAAGATCAGGGAAGCCCAGGTTAACAAGATTCCTTACATGCTTATTGTCGGGGATCGTGAGGTGAAAAGCGGCCAGGTTGCAGTAAGACATCGCGGAGAAGGGGACCTGGGTGCTGATGACCTCTCCAACCTGATTGAGAAGATTAATAAAGAGATTGAAGAAAAAATAATTTGACCAAATTTGTTTAATCTGGTATATTCATTATGGTTAAATAATAACTAATCAAGCAGAAGCCACCGCTTCTCACCCTGAGGCCACATCGAGCTACCAGGGTTGTCCATAAGCTTTACGGATATCAAGAGCAGGTGGGGTACGCCTGCTCTGATTTTATTTTAAGAGAGCTATTTTAGGAGGTGAAACGCGATTAGTAAAAATTTGTTCGTGAATGAACAAATTAAAGCCAGGGAAGTGCTGGTAGTTGACGCTGACGGTACTCAGCTTGGAGTAATGAAGACAGATGAAGCTTTGAACCTGGCCCAGGAAAAGAAGCTTGATCTGGTTAATGTTGCCCCGGGGGCCAAACCGCCCGTTTGCCGCCTGATGGACTATGGCAAGCATAAGTATGAACAAAGTAAACGGGATCGTGAAGCGCGTAAGAAACAAAAGATAACGACAATCAAAGAGATTAAACTCAGACCTAATATCGATCAGCATGACTTTGATGTTAAGGCCAAAAGAGCCCGCAAGTTCCTGGACAATGGTGATAAAGTAAAAGTTACCGTAATGTTCAGGGGCCGGGAAATAACACACCCTGAGATTGCTCAACGGCTTTGTAAACAATTGGCTGATGATTTGGCTGAGGTTGGTGTGGTGGAAAAACCTGCCAAACAGGAAGGGCGAAATATGTTGATGATCTTAGCGCCCAAATCACAGTAGAGGAAGGTTGTTATAGTAATGCCTAAAATGAAGACCCACAGCGGTGCGGCAAAGCGGTTTAAAAAAACCGGTAGTGGCAAAATAAAGCGTGGTCGTGCTTTTGCCAGCCACCTTACCGGTAAAAAAAGTTCCAGCCGCAAAAGAAGGCTGCGTAAATCAACACTCGTTCAGCCTGCCGACGTAAAAAGGGTTAAATTGCAGATACCATAAGGTATCATAAGTGGTGCTGTGTTATTAATGATTATTTATACCGTTAGTATATATAGGAGGATGATTTGTTATGCCTCGCACCAAGAGAGGTACTGTCGCCCGTAACAGGCGTAAAAAAATATTAAAACTGGCCAGAGGTTATTACGGAGCAAAGAGTAAAGTCTTTAAAATGGCCAACCAGCAGGTTATGAGATCGATGCAGTATGCTTACCGCGATCGCAAGCAGCGAAAAAGGGATTTCCGCAAACTGTGGATTGCCCGGATTAACGCCGCTGCCAGGGCTGATGGTATGTCATACAGCCGTTTTATCAACGGACTAAAGAAGGCGGATGTTCAAATAAACCGTAAAGTACTGGCCGACCTGGCTGTAAATGATAAAGCTGCTTTTTCGCAGCTGGTTGAGGTTGCCAAAGAAAATGCCTGATCTGTTTTTTAGACCGGCATTAAATGAAGTCCGTTCAGCGGTTTAGGGATGAAATGACCGGGTGATAGTAAATCCTGCTCTGTATGTTATACCCTCGATTGGGACTATGAGCAGGGTTTTCTTTATTGGTTTTGATCATAATTGTGGCTGGCGGAGTATAAAAGCATGGTAAACGGAGTTGATTCAACTGGCCTATATATATGTAAGCAGCTCTCAAAACTCTTTACTAAAAGAGTACAAAAGGCTGCAAAACAGCAGCCAGCATCGGCGGAAGAAAGGCCGGATCGCCCTGGAAGGTCCGAATCTGGTCAGGGCTGCCTTAAGTAAGGGCCTGGTACCCCAGGTTGTTTTTTATACGCAAGATTATTATGAAAGCGATGGAAAAGAATGGTTAAATGATCTGCCTACTAAAGTAAAGCAGGTTATTCTAACGCCGGCACTTTTTAGCAGCATTGCCTCTACCGAGACGCCGCAGGCTGTTGCGGCAATTTCTGCTTATGATTATAAAGATAAGGATCAGGCAGAAGACTGGGCGGAAAAGCTGGTTTTGGTTCTCGACAGGGTTCGTGATCCTGGTAATATGGGAACTATTATTCGTACTGCTGCCGCTGTTGGTGTGGATATTATCTTTTATACTTCCGGAAGTGCAGACCCTTACAATCCAAAGGTGCTGAGAGCAACAGCAGGGTCGATCTTTTCCGTACCCATTAAACTGACCGTTAAGCCTTTAACGCTGCTCAGGCGCTTAAAGCACAAAGGGCTGCAGGTTGTTGCTTCTGCTGTCTGCTCCGATTGCAGCTACTGGTCGGTTGATTACAGGGCACCAACAGTGCTGCTGATCGGGAATGAGACGGACGGCATCACCGAGGAGCTAAGCTCAGAGGCAGACTTCCGCGTATCAATACCGCTGGCTGAACCGGTTGAATCACTTAATGCGGCAGTTGCTGCTGCGCTGATACTTTATGAAGTAATTCGCCAGCGCAGGCCATGAAACAGCTTGAATCTATTGGAGACAGGTGCTATAATGCAATAGATCCTAATCTAGGTTCAGGCAATGAAGGAGAAAAGTAAGCCTGATTATGCGTTGTCCAGGGAGGTTCGGCCTAGACTGTAAGCTGACCCGCGCACCAGGTTGAAGTTCACTCTGGAGCTTCTCACTGAAAGGCCGCAGGTATGCTGCCCGGTAGGATGGAGACGGTTATCCCGTTAACGATAATTAAGCGAGTCAGCGGTGGCTAAACTGGGTGGTACCGCGGAAGGTAACTTTCGTCCCTCTAAAGAGGGATTTTTTATTTCCGGAGGTGTTTTTAATTTGTTGGAAAAGTTGAAGGAATTAGAGGAAGAAACACGGCGGAGTATTAAAAATGCAAAAAGTTTGGAAGACCTGAAGGAAGTTAAAGTCAGGGCTCTGGGCAAAAAAGGCTCTCTTACCGCTTTTCTGCGCAGTCTGGGCTCGGTTTCTCCTGAAGAAAGGCCGGTAATTGGGAAGCAGGCTAATATCCTGCGGGAAGAGCTGGAGCAGGCCTTCAAACTAAGAGAACAACATCTGCGTGATATGCAAAAGGAAGGGCAGTGGGAAAAAGAAAGAATTGACGTTACCCTGCCTGGCAGGCCGGTCCAGCTGGGCCAAAAGCATCCTCTTACCATGATTTTAGAAGAAATTAAGGAAATCTTTATCGGTCTTGGTTTCCAGGTAGCCCATGGGCCGGATATTGAAAGTGACTATTATAACTTTGAAGCTTTAAATATTCCCGCTGAGCACCCTGCGAGGGATATGCAGGATTCATATTACATTACCGAGCAGTACCTGCTAAGAACTCACACCTCTCCTGTCCAGATAAGAACTATGGAGCAATTGGCTCCGAAGCTGCCGGTTCGCATCATTGCCCCGGGGAAGGTTTTTCGCCGTGATGATGATGCCACTCATTCTCCGATGTTTCATCAGGTTGAAGGGTTAGCTGTCGACACTGATATCTCTTTTTCCGACTTAAAGGGCACCCTGCTGCTATTTGTACGCGAAATGTTTGGGTCTGAGCAGAAAATTCGGCTGCGGCCCAGCTTTTTCCCCTTTACGGAGCCCAGCGCAGAGGTGGATATATCCTGTATCATGTGTGACGGTAAAGGCTGCCGGGTTTGCAGTGACACAGGTTGGCTGGAGATTCTCGGGGCAGGAATGGTTCATCCCCGTGTTTTAGAAGGTTCCGGGTATAACCCCCGGGAAGTTACCGGGTTTGCCTTCGGGATGGGGGTCGAAAGAATTGCCATGCTTAAGTACGGCATCGGCGATCTGCGACTCTTTTTCTCGAATGACCTTCGTTTTCTAAAACAGTTTGGATAAAGACGCAGAACCTGCACATAAATAGATCGGAGGATGATAGACTAATGCGTGTTTCTTACGATTGGTTAATGGAATATATAGATCCCGGTATATCTGCCGAAGCGCTGGCGGAAAGACTTACGCTTTCCGGTATAGAAGTAGGCGCCCTTGAACGTTTTGGTCCTGAACTGCCCGGCGTGGTTGCAGGGCAGGTTAAAGCGATGGAACCCCATCCCGGCAAAGATAACCTGACCCTTGTTGAAGCAGATACCGGGAAACAGGTTTTTAGTATAGTATGCGGCGCTAAAAACATGCAGGTTGGCGATAAGGTTGTGGTTGCAAAACCCGGTTCTCAATTGCCCGGTCCCCGCCAGATCGAAGAAACTAAAATTGGCGGAGTTTTATCTTCGGGCATGCTTTGTTCAGCCAGGGAGTTAGGGTTGGATACAGGTTCAGAAGATGAAATATTAATACTTGATGATAATGCAGAGCTAGGTGCGCCTATCGAAGAAATCCTAGGGTTTAATGATTATATTCTCCACCTGGAACTGACTCCCAACCGGGCAGACTGCCTGGGTATGATCGGGGTGGCCCATGAAGTAGCTGCCCTGACCGGTGGAGAGGTTAAAATGCCGCCAATGGTTCCTCCGGAGACAGAAAAGGCTCTAGAGGATGTTGTCAGGATCAGGGTGGAAGATA
>SKZS01000178.1 GCA_007127255.1 Syntrophomonadaceae bacterium
AAATAAATTTCTGAATCTTGCAAATATGTGCAGGAGTTTTAGTTACCGCGGCAAATATTATGATTTAAGAGAAAGCTGGCGGGCCACTAATAACATTTAAACGTCAGTAAAATCATTTAAGCACAAAGACCTGACCCTATAGCACCTTTAGAGACCGGCTTCTCTTATGCCGGTCTTTATTTTTGCGGTGACCATGTGCTTGGAGGAAGGAGGTGAAATAGATGAATAAAGTATCAAAATCAGTTAGCATTAATGCACCGGTAGAAAAGGTCTTTGCTTACATGGAAGACCCCGCGCATTTACCCGATATCTGGCCCAGCATACAGGAAATAAGTAATATAAAAGAAGAAGCTGACGGCAAGAAGACTTATGATTGGGTTTACAAGATGGGCGGAATGAAGTTTAATGGGAAAAGTGAAACTGTTGAATTTATCCCCAACAAAAGAATTGTGGTTAATAACCCCAAAGGAATTAAGAGCAAATTTACCTGGGATTACGAACAGGAAGGCAGCGGAACCAGGTTAAACTTTCAAGCAGAATATGTTATCCCGGTACCTCTGCTGGGCAAACTGGCCGAGTCGGCTGTAACAAAACAAGGTGACAGTGAAGCAGATGACTTGCTGGCAAACTTGAAAGCGAAAATGGAAGCCTAAGGTGGAAGCCTAAGAAAGTCCGGGCAGAGTTTGCGATGGTCAATAACCACGAGCAAGTTTTTAAAGGCGACAGTCAAAAGCCTTTCTTAAACGCTTACCAGTATGTACTGGCAGGCGTTCTTTTTTTACACTTATACCAGCTCCATTATTTATCTGCCGGGCAATTATGTTATGCTTCAACGAGGCATTTATGACGTGCTTAGAAGAAATATAAACTCTGGTAGATACCTTGTTATCTATCACAATTACTATTTAGAGTTCATTTTCTTTCAAAAAAGCAACAAACTCTTCAGCCAGGTCGGGGTCGAACTGTTTGCCTGAACATCTTTTTATCTCTGCAATAATCTCTTCATAGGAACTTTTCTTTTTGTAGGGGCGACCTCTGGTCATAACATCGTAGCTGTCGATAAGATTCAGGATCCTGGCCAGGTAGGGTATGCTTTCGCCTTTGAGACCCTGAGGATAGCCCTTGCCGTCCCATCTTTCATGGTGTGTAAGGATTTCTTCGGCAATATAAGCAAATTCTTCTGTTGTTCGGGTAATACGATAACCTATTTCCGGATGCTTCTTAATCTTTTCACATTCTTCATCAGTATAGTCAGTTTTCTTCATAAGGATGTGACCATCTATGCTAATCTTTCCAATATCGTGAAGCATAACAAGGGTATCGAGTCTCGATAACTCAGAAGGTAACAAGCTGAGTTTTTTTCCAAACTTCTTGCCAATGAAGCTCATCCGGTCGATGTGTTCTTTAGTTTCAAAACTCTTCTCCGCTAGGGTTTGTAGAAGGGTTTTCATGATCATGCTTTTGCTGATTTTGCTTTCATTTAATTTATGACTATACATCATATCTTCTGCTTCCTGAATTGCTTTAACAATATCCTCACCTGGTAATTTTGACGAAACCCCGCAAGAAATTGAAAGTGGGATATTATTTAATAAAGTTTCACCACAGTGCTTAATCAGCCTGTTACATAACTCCCAACTCTTGGCTTTTTCAGTTTCCTTTAAAATTATAATAAATTCGTCGCCGCCCCACCTGAAAAATAAGTCGGTCGCCTTAAATGTCTTCCTTAGCAATTCTGCATATTTCTTAAGCAGCTCATCTCCGGCTTTATGACCGTAGATATCGTTAATCAGTTTTAAACCGTTAACATCGGTCATGATTACACTGACAACGGGTGTATCCTTTAACTCATCTTTGCACTTTTCAAAGTAGTGGCGGTTGTAGAGTTTTGTTAGGCTGTCGTGGTAACCGATATACCGAATCTTTTCCTCTGCCTTTTTGCGTTCTGTGATGTCGCGAGAGGATCCATAAATACCTTGAAACTCTCCACTGGAATCTCTCATGGCCTTTATCAGATGTTCCACCCAAACCGTACCGCCATTCTTATGATAATATTCAGCCTCAAGTACTATTTCACGATCTGGGTCATGCCTGCTATCTTTTTCTTTGGCGAGCTCTTCTTGAATCGTTTGAAATACTGCGGTCAAAGATTCCGGGGTCATTGTTTGATCAATCGTTTGCTGCATCCGTTCTTCCGGAGTAAAACCAAAAAAGTTGTAAACAGAAGGGCTGACGTAAGTTAGTTTCATTTCCGAATCTCTTATCCAGACGACATCACCCATATTTTCAGCAAGAAAACGATATTTTTTTTCATTTTCTTTTAATGCCTTCTCTGCTATTTTGCGCTCTGTAATATCCCGGTTAACAAACAATGCACCTTTAACGTGACCTTGATTATCGAAAAGGATATTGCCAATTGTTTCAACCCAGATAACGCTCCCATCCTTTTTAACCACCCTGTATTCCATATTGTCATCTTTGCCCTCTGTTATGGCATTTTGAAACCTTGAAAGAACATTAGGAAGGTCATCGCTGTGAATTACATCAAACACAGTTTGCCCCAACAGTTCCTCTTTTTCATAGCCCAGCATCTGCTTGTATGAACCGGAGATGTAAGTGCATTTTCCTTCCATGTCGGTCATGGAAACCAGGTCGGTCATATTTTCTGTTATCGTTTTAAGTTCTTGCTCACTATTCTTTAATGCTTGTTCGGTGAGAACACGTTTCAAAGAAATGGAAGTAAAGTGAGCATATGTTTTCAATAATTCTGCCGTAAAAGGATCAGGTTCCTCTTTAAGGGCGGTAGTTGTGGCACCAATAGCCTGTCCTTCAATCGTATAGGATAGACCTAAGAAACATTTTATCTTAAATGTCTTTCCCAATATATTTGAAACTGTTTTAGAAACAGCACCGTTAGAAGTTTCATACAGGTCTGGAAAGGTTTTTACTCTTTTACCTGTCATATCTTTATACATATCGCCAGTAACTGGAATAACAACTGAGAAAATCTTCTTAAGCCCATATTTTTCAACTAAATCTAAAACAACCTGGCTTGCCTTGATTTCTTTTATTTTAAATACGTTGCTATCCTTACCATATTCACTGTATACGACAGCTATGGGATCCAATAACTGTTCTAGCTGGTCATTTATAGATTTAATCAGCTGATCATAGTCATTAATTTCACTCTGCTCAAGCATGAAGGTGTTTAAACTGAGCAATGCAGAATTAAGATCTTTTGCATATTTTGACATGTCTGCTTTATTCATAATTGTCCTTGTCAGGCAACCTTTCTTAATCCCGAGCAATGAACCAGGAATAAAGTGCTCGGTATTTATTTGTAATGTAAATAAGCAGACTGGTTGGTCTAGCGGGCGCATTAAGCACCCTGATGAAGGTCTAAGAAGTTGTATAGTTTGCCTATGTATCAAAAAACCCCACCAGAAATCAGGTGAGGTAATTTAGAGTGATTACCCGAACTGACAGCTGGCTAGCTTCTACGCTTTAATATTCGAAGCCCCTGTAGCTTTGCGTCACCACCTTACGGTGGCTTTGCCTTTTCAGTTTATTTTATTACTTAATTATAAGGCTAAATAGTTTATTCAGTCAAGTATAATACTATATAAAATTATCAAAAATTAGATAAATTTTACTCTACGTCAGCTCCCGGCAATAGAGCATCGACCATATTAATGGCAGTGCTTAAATACACCAAAAGTATTTTTCGCGCACTTTCAACCTCTAAGCAAGATAAACCCGCACCTCTTATAATTCCGGCCTTACTTTTAATTATCACAACCAGAGAAGTTTTTTTAATTTCTCTTCATAATTGGGCCTGGCTTCATCTTCCCATATATGACCGGATAGCTCTTCACCATCAAACCAGAGATATAAATCGATCAGGGTTATCGTGGATAATGATCCGCGGACCCGCTTCATGTTCCGGTATTACAACACTGTCGTGGAAGGATTCTTAGAAAATGCTGTTCAGGAAAATACTTAAAAATAACTAACAACGTGCAACACACAAAGGCAACACAAGGGCAACAAAAAAGAGTTGGTGTAACCTTTAAAATGGCTTGTTCTTTTGTAAAAATACTGCTATAATTCAGAATATAATTGGATACATAAAACTGTGATTATTTATGTCCTATAACCACTGCAAGTGTATACATGCCTTTGTATAGAGCACATATAGATGATTAACATAATATCAACACACGGCTTAACAGAACCTTGTTTTTATAAAAAAGCGAGGAGAGATTCTAAATGGCAGAAGACCAAGAGAGCAAAAAAAATAAACGGTTAGTTATCGCATTGGTGATTATAGCAGGGCTATTCGTACTCACATTGATATTTTTCCTTACTCCCTTACAAACGCTTTTTTTCCCTCCCCAAAGTGCCCCCACTATAACCTTGGAAATTTCTGAAGGGCCCGAGATGGATGAAAATACCGATCTTTACCGGATTATAGTAGAAGCTATTGTTTTAGGAAACCCCGATCCGGAAGTAACATTTAATCGCAATGATGGGATCGGAGAAATGGAAAAAAACCACTCGCTAATCCTGCTGGAGGCAGGAGATAGTTTCCTTATTAAGGCTATTGCCTCGAATTCCCTGGGCAGCGCGGAAGCCTCTTTAGAGCTTTCCACCGAAGATGTTGAAGAAGACGATGCGGAGATAGTTGAACCTGACCCTGTAGATGAGATAGAAACTTATATAGTCACAAGTGAGCCTCATCCAGATGTAGGCGGAGTGATAGATGTTAGCGAGGAAAATCCTATTGAAACTGGCACCCAGGTAACACTTACAGCAACAGCCAACCAGGGTTTTGAATTTATTAGCTGGAAGGATGCCGACCTGGATTGGTTTGATGATATTTCTACTAATGCCGAATATACTTTTACTGTTACATCTGATAGAAATTTAATTGCATACTTTGAACCTTCCGTGCCTATCGGTGATCCTCCAATATTTACCATTAATATCTGGTCTCCTAATGATAATGCTACATTAACAGGTGGAGGGGATTATGAGGGAGGAGAGTATGCTACAGTAACCGCTGTTTCTGATATTCCGTCAGTCAATTTTGTTCATTGGGCTGAAGGCCCGGGCACTATGGGGCCTGTAGTATCTCTGGACTCAAGCTTTACCTTCGAGGTCACAGAAGACAGGAATTTAGTAGCAATTTTTACTGAGTAATTAATCAACTGATTTTCTTTATTTATTAAACAGGTGAAATTACTATAGATTACAACTGAAGCAGCTTTTTTAGTACCGCTTCATAATTGGGCTTGGCTTCATCTTCCCATATATGACCGGATAGCTCTTCACCATCAAACCAGAGATATAAATCGATCAGGGTTAGATCCTCTGCTTCCCCGCCAAACTTTTCCAGCTTAACAATTTTGCCGCTGCGGGTGATGGCCTGTCCTGTCAAGGCGGTAAATAGATCATTAACATCCCGTGCCGGATCGAGGTTGGTCAGGGATAAGACATTGGGAACCCTTCTGGCGGGATTTACGCTCTTGAACTGCTTAACAGCTTCGTATACATGCCTGGCAATAGTATTATAGATCGGGTCTATCCGTTTCCATTCCAGGGAGCCGGGCTCAAGTGTCTTTTCTTCCAGGTAAAAAGCCAGGCCGGTCTTTGAATGCACGGCAAAATCAACCGTTTTAATTTCCCGTTCCGGTATTTTTTCTACCTTCAAGCCCTTGCTTTCCAGGTACTTTTTAACTGCATTTTCACCTAATTTAGCCAAGATAATCTCCCAGTATGTTAATGTTAATACAGCATCTGCTCTCTTTATAGATTGCTCCGTGCCGATGCCAGTCGAACAGGAGAGCCTGCGTTTGATGGTAAAAGCTAATCTGCCTTCTTTTCATTATATCAAAATCATCTTTGTTAATATTCGACTGCCAATCCCGGGTCTATAAAATCGTTAAATTGTCAATAACATTTACAATTTGTAAGCTTTTTGTTATGATAATAACATGATAAAACGTAAAATGCACAGCAAAATTATAGAGTTGGCAAAGAAATACCCGGTAGTTTCAATTATTGGACCTCGCCAGTCCGGTAAAACTACCCTGGTAAAGTATTCTTTCCCGGAAAAAAATTATGTATCGCTTGAGGATCCCGACAATAGGGAGTTCGCCCAAACCGACCCGCGGGGATTTCTTGCTGCATATCCTGAAGGAGCAATCCTCGATGAAGTTCAGAGAACGCCTGACCTGTTTTCCTATATCCAAACTACCGTTGATGAAAATAACCAGCCCGGCTTCTTCATTCTAACCGGATCAAACAATTACCTGCTGCAGGAAAACCTTTCGCAAACCTTAGCCGGACGAGTGGCAATACTTACACTGCTGCCTTTAAGTATGGAGGAGCTAACGGCTGCAGAATATGAGATCGATTCCCTGGAAGATATTCTTTTCACAGGCCTGTACCCCAGGATCTTCGATCAGCATATTGAACCCGAAAACTGGTACTCCAACTATATACAAACTTATATTGAAAGAGATGTCCGGCTTATAAAAAACATTTCTGACCTGAGCACGTTTCAGCGTTTTGTCAAACTCTGCGCCGGTAGAATCGGCCAAATCATTAACTTATCGTCTCTTGGAAATGATTGCGGCATCACACACAATACTGCAAAAGCGTGGATTTCCATTCTTGAAGCCAGCTTTGTAGTCTTTTTACTGCAACCGCATTACAAGAACTTCAGTAAACGCCTGGTCAAACAGCCGAAGCTCTATTTTTACGACCCAGGCCTTGCTTCCTCCTTGCTCGGCATTGAAAACAAGCTCCAGTTGAATACCCACTACCTGAAAGGCGGCCTTTTTGAAACTTTTGTTTTATCAGAACTGCATAAATATCGCTTCAACCGGGGCCTAAAACCCCACCTTTATTTCTGGCGCGATAATCAGGGCAACGAAATCGACTGTGTACTGGAAGTTGGGGATAGGCTGATTCCGTTAGAAATTAAGGCCGGCAAAACCATTAATAAAGACTTTTTTAAAGGACTACTTTACTGGCAAAAAATTGCCACAGAAGAAAGAAAACAGGGCTTTGTTATCTATGGTGGAAACAGCATACAAAAAAGAGAACAGGGCCAAGTATTAAGCTGGCAGCATTTAGGTAAAGTTTATGAGTAATAAAAAACCCGCAACTAATGCATATCAGCAACATGTAAATATCTACTCTTTTCCTCTTCCTAAATCGAGTTAAGAACTACATCCAGCTCGGCTGTAAAATCAGTTAATTGCTCCTGCTTAATATTTAAAGGCGGATCAACCCTCAGGGAATTATGCCCACGGCGCAGGGAGACAATAAATCCCCTTTCTTCGCGCTGTTTTTTACTGGCTGAACCGTAAGAACCGAGGAAAGAATCATGCAGGCATAGCAGCCTGG
>SKZS01000028.1 GCA_007127255.1 Syntrophomonadaceae bacterium
ATGATAAGCCGTGCCTATGGGGACGGTTCGAGCGTCACCGAAGCGAAGCGGAGGTCCGAAGGGCAGACGATGGAACCGTCCCCTTGGCACGGCAGTTTATGCCTGAGCAGTTACAAATAAAGTTAAACTAGTTTAATACCGAAAGGGTTCTTTGCATGCAGCATTCGGGTTTAAAATTGCGTAACCGCTTAAATTATTTAACATACCTGGCAGTATTAATAACATTTGCTGTTGTTATCCATACAGTTGAATCAGCTTTACCCCTGCCAATGCCTGTCCCCGGGGTCAGGCTGGGGTTGGCTAATGTAATAACTATTTTAGCCCTGGTTTTGTTTGGTCTGCGCAGTGGATTGCTGATTGCCGTATTGCGTTCTGTCCTGGGCAGTTTATTCGTGGGGGGACTTTTCGGCTTCGGTTTCTGGCTTAGTGTAACGGCAGGAGTGGTAAGCTGCCTGGCCATGGGCCTGGTTCTTATCCTGAAGAAGAGAGAACTGGTTAGCCTGGTTTCGGTAAGTGTTATCGGGGCGGCTGTTCACAACCTGACCCAGCTCTCCATGGCCAGCCTGATTATTGCCAACCCCGATCTTTTGAGGGGCTACTATCCTCTTTTATTGCTGCTCTCTGTGCCGACAGGAATATTTACGGGCATTACCGCCCATTACCTTGAAGGTGTGACCAGGCGCATGATCATAAAATCAGGGTCGGGTGCTACCCGATGAACCTGGTTCTAGCTTCCGCATCTCCACGCCGGGCTGCGCTGCTTCGCCAGGTTGGGATCTCCTTTGAAATCGTAAAACCGGGGATTGAGGAAAAACCGGATTATACACTTTTACCGGGAGAAATGGCTGCAAAGCTGGCCCGTGAAAAAGCTCTTAAAGTTGCAAAAAGCCTTGAATCTGGAATTATCCTGGCTGCCGACACAATAGTCTTGTATCGTGGAAAGGTATTAGGCAAACCGCGTGATCCTGAAGATGCCCGCGGCATGCTTAACCTGCTTAATGGCGGTGTCCATGAAGTTTTGACCGGGTTAATACTGCTTGATGCCGCTTCCGGTAAAGAAAAAAGCGGTATTTCCGTAACCAGTGTATGGATGAAAGATCTTTCTGACCATGAAATTGACGACTATATAAATTCAGGTGAACCGTTTGACAAGGCCGGGGCTTACGGTATACAGGGTAAAGCTGCTTTATTTGTGGAAAAGATAGAAGGCTGCTATTTTAATGTTGTCGGGCTGCCGCTGGGCCTGCTCTTTGATTTAATGAAGCGGATGCAGGCTTAATAATCGTCTTAATTTTAATCTTGCCTCTAAATACCAGGATCTGAACTCTAAACGCAGAAAGGATGACAACTATGCAAGATGACGCCATTATGATCAGAGATCTACCGCTTGAAGAGAGACCGCGGGAAAAATTAAAAGCCCTCGGAGCCGGAGTTTTATCTAACGCAGAGTTACTGGCAATACTGCTGCGTGTTGGGAGCAGAAATGAGTCGGCCGTTCAGGTAGCGACAAGAATACTGGCCCGAAGCGGCGGTTTGAGAAATCTGCCTGATTACTCGTTGGAAGAATTGCAGGAAAACAAAGGGATCGGACCTGATAAAGCGGCAATGATCAAAGCCGCTCTTGAATTGGGCTCCAGACTGGCGACCACGCCTCGCGAAGAAGCCGGTTCTATTACCAGCCCCCGTCAGGCAGCTGATCTTTTCATGGAAGAGCTGCGTTACAAGAAGAAAGAATACTTTAAAATTCTCCTATTAAACACCAAGAATCATATCATATCCAGGGAAGAGATCTCCGTGGGCAGCCTCAGCGCTTCGATAGTTCATCCCAGGGAGATATTTAATATACCGCTGCGTAAAAGCGCTGCCTCTGTTATTCTCTTCCATAATCATCCCAGCGGTGATCCTTCGCCAAGCCAGGAAGATCTGGAAGTTACCAGGCGGCTGGTTGATGCCGGGAATATCTTAGGGGTAGCCGTCCGCGATCATATAATTCTCGGTGATGGTTCATTCTTCAGCTTCAGGGAGAAAGGGCTTCTCTAGGGGGGACTTATCAAAACAGGAATTATATGGTATCATATGGTTGAATATATATAAATTTTATATTTTCAATCAATATCTTTGTGGTCCAGTTAAATAATGCCTTTGAAGAAAGACCTGATAAGGCTTAAGAAGTTTATAAACAGCACTAAGTATTGCTGTTTAAAAAATTATTATGGAGTGTTAAATGCCTGTTGACAATACTATACTAAAAAAGATCCTTGCCCGGGTCCAAAAACCGGCCCGTTACCTCGGCAACGAATGGAATGCCTGTATGAAAGATCATGACAGGACCTCCCTTTCTATGGCCTTTGCTTTCCCCGATCTCTATGAGGTTGGCATGTCAAACCAGGGTTTAAAAATTCTCTATGAAAGTGTGAACAGCAGGCCTGAAATGCTCATGGAGAGGGTTTTTGCCCCTGCAGCAGACATGGAAGACTTGATGCGGGAAAAAGGGTTGCCCCTGTTCACCCTGGAAAGCCACGAACCTCTAGCCCGTTTTGATGTTATCGGTTTTTCTCTGCAGTACGAACTCAGTTACACGAACGTCTTGAACATGCTTGATTTAGCCGGAATAGAGCTTTACAGTGATAAGCGCAGTGATATAGATCCGCTGATAATTGGCGGAGGCTCCTGTTCTTTTAACCCCGAACCGCTGGCTTCTTTTTTTGATCTCTTTGTTTTAGGGGAAGCGGAAGAATTCCTACCCGAACTGCTTGCCGAGATAGTCGCC
The DNA here is from genome assembly GCA_007127255.1 of Syntrophomonadaceae bacterium. Lineage (GTDB taxonomy): Bacteria > Bacillota > Dethiobacteria > DTU022 > DTU022 > T3SED10-7. The sequence goes on from SKZS01000028.1 coordinate 2,771, forward strand.
CTGAAAAATGAAAAAACCGAAAGAAAAGAACTTCTGGCGCGGCTTTCTTCTCTTGAAGGGGTTTACGTTCCTTCTCTTTACAGGCCAATTTACCGGGATAACCTGCTTATCGACATGGAAAAGCTCGATTCCCGCGCCCGGGACGTTATTAAAAAGAAGTTTGTATCCGATCTTGATCATGCTCCCTATCCAACGGCTCCGGTTGTTCCTTACATTGAGGCTGTTCATGACAGGGCGGTAATTGAACTTTTCCGCGGCTGCGCGCGGGGATGTCGTTTTTGCCAGGCCGGTTATATTTTTCGGCCGGTTCGCAGGCGGAGCAGTGAAAACATAGTTGAAACAGTTGAAAAACTAATAGCGAATACGGGTTACGATGAAATATCTTTATCGTCCCTGAGCAGCACCGACTATCCAGGCCTCGATGCCCTGATCAGTACGATGGACAATTCCCTCTCCGCTGACAGGGTCAGATGCAGCCTTCCTTCGCTGCGCCTAGATTCTTATTCCGTAAAACTGGCCGATCAGGTGCATCACGGCCGACGCAGCAGCCTTACATTTGCCCCGGAAGCGGCGACTGAGCGCCTGCGCAGGGTAATTAAGAAAAACATATCCGAAGAAGAAATCTTTACTGCCCTGGGTGATGCTGTAAAAGCCGGTTGGCATGGCTTCAAGTTGTACTTTATGATTGGTCTGCCGACTGAAGAAAATGAAGATGTAGAAGCGATTCTAAACTTATGCCGGAGGATCAGGCAGTATTTTAAGAAAGAAACCTCGAAAAGCTTAAATATTTCAGTCAGTGTTTCCACCTTTGTACCGAAAGCACATACTCCGTTTCAATGGGAACCGCAGCTCGACCTGCAAAAAGTTATCGAACGCCAGCAGCTTTTACGAAGGGGTTTCCGGAACATGCCCGGTTTTGACTATAGCTGGCATGAAGCTGAAGCAAGTTTTCTGGAAGCGGTTTTTGCCCGCGGAGATCGCAGTCTTGCTCCCCTGCTGGAAAGGGCATGGCAGCTGGGCTGCCGATTTGACGGGTGGTCGGAGCATTTTTCTTTTAACAGGTGGCAGAAAGCATTTCAGGATATCGGAATCGATCCCGGCCATTATGCTTACCGGCGCTTTAATTATGAAGACTGTCTGCCCTGGGATCATCTGGACTGTGGTGCAGGCAAAGATATTTTAATTCGCGAGCACCGTGATGCTTTAAGCGGAGGTTTACCTGAAGGAGCAGTTAATGGAACGCATACGTTTTAGCTTCGCCCGCAAAATGCCCCTGGCCTATATTTCGCACCTGGATACGATGAGGCTTTTCTTGCGGGCTTTGCGCAGAAGTGGTCTGCCGCTGGCTTACAGCCAGGGCTACAATCCGCATCCGCGATTAACGCTGGCCCTGCCCCTGCCGCTCGGAGTAACCGCTTCCGGGGAGCTGGGAGAAATAATCTTTGCAGAAACAGTCGGGCCGGGAAAGTTTGTTAAGAGTTTAAGTCCGCAGCTTCCGGAATCACTGGAATTGACCGGCGCTTCGGTAGTCAGTTATGAGCTGCCTTCGCTGGCAGCGAAGGTTTGCGCTGCCCGGTACCGGATTTTCGCTATAAACGGCTTTGACCGGGAAAGCAGACAGGCCTTGCTTCAGCAGGCCCTGGACAGTTTAATGGCTAAAGAAGAAATTATACTGGAGCGTATTAATAAAAAGAAAAAAAGAACCTGTATTAACATACGCCCTTTTATTTACGAGGCGGCTTTTTTGAGCGAAGAGAACAAGCCTTTAGAACTTAATATGCTTTTAAAAGCAGGCAGCAGCGGTGGGGTGTCCCCCTTCCTTGTTGTCGAACAACTTGGAACTGATACCGGATCCGATTTATTTAAGGTCGAGAATTGGCATTTCCACCGGGAAAAGTTGTACGGCGAAAAAAAGGGAAAGCTGCAGGCTTTGTCTGAAGGGATGTGAAATAATTTATGGATAAAAAAATAATTGTCAACTGTGATAACAGGGCTACGCGGGTTGCCCTGCTGGAAAAAGGGAAACTGGTCGAAATTGATTTTGAACGGCCCCTTCAGCAGCGGGTGGTCGGGAATCTTTATAAAGGGACTGTAGCAAATGTTTTGCCTGGAATGCAGGCTGCCTTTATCGATATTGGGTTAGGGAAGAATGCCTTTCTCTATGTCGATGATATTTTTAACGGTTGGGAGGATGAAAGCCCGCCCCCTGCCCGCAGTTCAATTGAAAAGCTCTTAAAAATTGGCGAAGAGATTATGGTCCAGGTGGTTAAAGAACCATATGGCAGCAAGGGGGCGCGGGTAACGGGGCAAATTACTATTCCCGGGCGTTACCTGGTGCTGGTTCCCGGCGCCGATTACATCGGTGTATCGAGAAGAGTTGAAAGCCAGTCTGAACGGGAACGCCTGCGACGGGAAGTTGAAAAACTGAAGCCCGATGATGTAGGTCTTATTGTGCGAACTGTAGCGGAAGGGGTTGAGAAAAATGTAATGGAGCAGGATCTTCAGTTCCTAATCCAGCTATGGAACCGAATTTCAACCCGCTTTGAGCAGAAACCGGCTCCGGCTATATTATACCAGGATCTATCCTTAACCTGCCGCATCGCGCGGGACCTTTTTGTTGAAGAATTCAGCAGCTTTCTGATTGACAATGAGCATGAATACGACAAGGTGCGTGAAATTGTTGATTATATTTCACCTCATTTGCAGTCCAGGGTTAAACTATACAAGGAAAAAGAGCCTATCTTCGAACGATACGGTGTTGAGGTGGAACTAGAAAAAGCTCTGGCCCGTCAGGTATGGTTGAGAAGTGGCGGATATCTCGTTTTTGATGAGGCCGAAGCTTTAACCGTTGTCGATGTTAATACCGGACGCTATACAGGACGCCGCAACCTGGCCGATACAATATTAAAAACCAACCTGGAGGCAGCGGAAGAAATAGCCCGCCAGGTGCGCCTGCGTGACATCGGGGGAATAATTATCGTAGATTTTATTGATATGACTGTTGAAGAACACCGCCAAAAGGTTATCGATAAACTTAATGTATCGATCAGGAATGATCGGACCAAGACTTACGTCCTCGGGTTGACCAACCTGGGTCTGGTCGAGATGACCAGGAAAAAAGTGCGCCAGGACCTTTCGGAGTACCTGCAGCAGCCCTGCCCGTATTGCAGCGGTTCGGGAAGGGTGCTCACCCCGCTGGTAGTCAGCACCCGTATTGAGAGCGATTTGAAAGATGAACTAAAGCATGAAAAAAGCAAGGCAGTTTTAGTTGAAATGCACCACGAGGTTGCCGCTATAATTATCGGCAGCGGCGGCGGCAATTTAAAGAAATTGGAAGAAGAAATGAAAAGACATATTTTTATCAGGGGGACCGAAGATATTCATATCGAGCAGTACCGTATAGTTGCCCGCGGCAGTCACAAAGAGATCAAAGCCCTGGCTCTGCCGGTAAAAGCGGGTGAAGTTCATGAATTGATTATCGAAGAGCCGCATTCAACTAATCCTAACCACGGCATTGCCCGTATCCAGGGGTTTGTGATCAACGTGGAAGGGGCGGGTGAGAAAGTTGGTCAGAAAGTAAGGGTAGAAATCAAGGATGTCAACCGCACCTACGCCAGGGCGGTTTTGAAGAAAAACTAACCAAACCATGCCACGGGGACGGGGTTTCTGACACAAATACTGGCACCGTGCCATGGGGACGGGGTTGCTGACACAAATATTTGCACAAGTTTAAGCTCTCTGTATACTCCCCCTGTTGATGCCTGTTAACCTTTCAAGTTGTCTTCCTGACAAGCCTTCCCTTTTTAACTTACGCAGGTAGTTATCTCTGCTCTTTTTGTCAAGTTTTTGAAGTTCATTCATTCTATCTATCTTGCATACTCGTTTAATAATATTCAATGCTTCTTGATCGGTAATGCGTGTTTTTTCTTCAATATCCATGCATTCTTGGTCCGTTTTTTGATTGTTAAATTTAATAAATTCTTTCAATGCTTTTTCTCTGTTATCGTCAAATATTTTTAATACGAAATCCTGATCAACTAAACTATCCCGCTTAACGTAAGCATTATAACTGCTCCAGGGGTAATGCTCAATTTTTTCCACTAGCCCGGCCTTGAGCGGGTTTTGATGGATATATCTAATGACTGTAAGAAGGTAGGGCTCGTCTTCTACTGGCTCACTTTTAAACCTGTCTTGAAATAAGTATCCATCACGGTCATATTTATTATTATACCAGTAGACAAATTTACCGCAGATTCGGCGCATTATTTGTGCCAATGGCTCATATTCAACCTTCATTAAGAGATGAATATGATTGTTCATTAAGCAATAAGCATAAATTTGGTAGCCGCTTGTTTCTTTATAGTGTTTAAGGGCTTGAAGAAACCTGTGACAATCTTCGTCTTCATTAAAGATGACCTGACGGTTTATACCGCGCATAATGATATGGTAGATTCCGCTTTCACTTTTTTTACGGGCTTTTCTTGGCAATAACAACACCTCCAGTAGATACTATATACTACGCTGAAAATAGTGTCAATAACCCCGTCCCCCTGGCACTA
>SKZS01000023.1 GCA_007127255.1 Syntrophomonadaceae bacterium
AAGTTAAATGCAAACAGCAGCATACAGGTTTAAAAGTAGGAGACTATGTTATTGCTTATCAAGCAGGCAATTAATAATTGCTGTCGAATTATTTGTATACAATGGTTAATTGATAATTTTATTGTTGGGAGGTGTGGCAGTGAATAATAATTACGATGAGCCTGCCTTTGTCGATGTCGTTGCCGGCAATACTGAAAATGCCGGGGGCCAGATCGAAGCTGAAATAAGGGCACTCTGTTTCGAACAGCCCTTTGCGGTGCTATCGACTCAGGACGGCGGACAGCCATACACTAACTTAATCAGCTTTGCTATCAGTGAAAACCTTGATCAGCTTATCTTTTCCACGCCTGCCAGGACCAGAAAATACAACCTGATCAAAAAGAACAAGAAAGTATCACTTCTGATTGATAACCGCGCCCAGCAGCCCGAAAGTATTAATCTGATCAGGGCAGTGACTATTACCGGAACAGCAAGAGCTCTTTCTGATCCAAAAGAAGTTGAACACTGGTCAGATCTGCTTATCAACAGACACAATTACCTGGAAAAGTTTATCAAGTCACCTTCTTCGAGCTTGATCCTGATTGATATTATCCGCTTTTTCTATGTGCGGCGGTTCCAGGAGGTCTACACTTGGAAACCTGTCAACCGTTCATAGTCTTTCTGACAGATGCTCTTGACTACCCTGCAGAGCTTCTGGGGAATAAAGCCCGCAACCTTTCTTTATGTATAAAGGAAGAATTTCATGTGCCGCCCGGTTTCTGCATCAGTGCTGAAGGTTACCTGACTTTTGCCAGGCATAATGATTTACAGCAGCGGATCGACCTGGAGCTTTACCGGAAAGACTTTTCCGCTATGCGCTGGGAGGAAATCTGGGATGTAGCCCTGCGAATACGCTCTTTTTTTTTAAGAAGCATTTTACCGGCCGCACTGGAAAAAGAAATTATGTCCTATGCTTCTAAATGGCCCTCCGGAACAAAGTTTGCAGTCCGTTCTTCCGCTTCAGCAGAAGACTCCGCATCAGCTTCCTTTGCCGGTATCCATGAGTCTTACCTTGATATAAGCCCTGATCAGCTGATCGAAAAAGTAAAGCTGGTCTGGGCTTCATTATGGAGCGAACGCTCTCTCCTTTACCGCGAAGAGAAAAAACTTGATTCGCGACATAGCACCATGCCGGTGCTTGTCCAGGTAATGGAGCCAGGTAAAATTTCCGGACTGGCTTTCAGCGCTGAACCGTCCACCGGGCGGGAGGACAGAATTATAGTAGAACTAATCAGTGGTTCGCTCGACCTGCTGGTTGACAATATTGAAGAACCGGAACGGATTATATTTGAAAAAGACTCAGGAAAAATCTTGAATACCGACAGTAAGCGCACCATCTCTCTTCTTTCAGTCAATGCCTTAAAAAATCTTCGGATGAAAATCCTTGCTTTGGAAAAGATCTTCGGGCAGCCCATTGATATTGAATGGACCGGTGTTGAGGAAGACTTTACCGTGCTCCAGGTCAGGCCGATTACCGGTTTAGCCAGCGATACTGATGATGAGCGAGCCTGGTATTTAACTCTTACACCGGGGAAAAAGTCCTTGCTGGCCTTAACTGAAAAGGTTGAAAAACACTTGATCCCCAAGCTAATTAAAGAGGTTGAATCCTTCGGGAAAGAAGGCCCTTTTCCTGAAGATAGCGAGCTTTTTTTAGAGCGGCTCAAGCAGAGAGGGATCAGCTACAACCGCTGGAAAAAGACCTACTGGGATGATTTTATCCCCTTTGCCCACGGAATTCGTACCTTTGGCACTTATTACAATGATCTGGTCAAGCCTGATGATCCCTACGAATTTACCCTGCTCCTCAGATCGGAAGATTTACTTGCCAGTCAAAGAAACCGGAAGCTGGAAGCACTGGCGCAAATGCTTGTTAAAAACAGGGCCTTGAAAAAAAAAGTTGCGGACTTCCTAGCAGGAGAGAATGACAACAGCACAGTCCAATTTATGGAATATTTAAAGGCAGAAACAGATGGGGGAACCAACTTTGTCGCTGACTTTGAAAAAATGTTAACTGAACAGATGAATGTTTATTATGATAATGTTAGTCTGGCCGATGATCCCAGGAGTTTGCTCAAGACAGTATTAACCCTGGCAGACTCGACATCAGAAAGAAATGAAAAACCCGAAAACCTGACAATAAAACACAAACTGGAGAATGCTTACCTGGAAAAAGCAGGTCCCGAAAAACATGATGAGGCCTTAAACTGGCTTAGAATCGGCCGTCTTAGCTGGAAACTGCGTGACGATGACAATATTTTACTTGGCAAACTGGAAAACCACCTTTATTTATACTTAAAAGAAACCATGGCCCGCCTGCAGAAAGCGGGGCTGGTAGAAGATCTGCCCGGCCAGATCGAGCTTGACGAATGGCCTGCAGTGTTGGAAAGCCTGCAAGAACAGAAGAAGTATAACCCGCCTGTAAGTAAAACAACAACACGCACAAAAAAAAGAGTAGGGTTAAAACCGCGGCAGCTGGTAGGCCAGCCCTCATCAAGCGGTATAGTAACCGGAAAAGCCCGGGTAATCCGCTCGTTGGCAGATTTTAAGGATGTAGCAAATGGAGAAATCCTGATTTTTGATGCAGTGCAACCTCAAATGACCTTTATTATTTCTCTGGCTGCCGGCATTATTGAAAGACGCGGCGGGATGCTCGTTCACTCTTCAATTATTGCGCGGGAGTTAAAAATACCAGCAGTAAATGGAGTAAGCCAGGCCACGGAACTGATCGAAACCGGAGATCTGTTAACCCTCGACGGTGATCTGGGCCTGGTGGTTATAGGTGAACCCGAATTCAACCTTGAGCATGCTGACCTGCAGCGGTTCTAAAAGGATTACTCTCCTTGTTTTACAGTGAATCAGGACTATCCGGAGTGCAGCTAAAAATTATCAGAAAATATTATTTTTTTAAATAATAGCAGGAATAATTACTATTAATAGTGAAGTTTATTGATAGGGAAGTTATTAAACAATCTTTGATCGTGCTGGAAGTGAAAAATATGGCTCCGTCTCGCAAAACTTTAGATGTGGACTGCTGTAAAGAGATTATTGATAAAACATCTGACCTTGTTAATTATTTAGACAGTAAAGATCACCTTGTCCATGTCAACCAAAGCTGGAAGGATAAACTTGGCTATACTGATAGGGAAATCAAAGCTCTTACGTTATGGGATATAATCGCTCCACAATCAAAAGAACACTTCCACAGCATTTATCTGCAGGCAATCAATAGTAAGGCTGCTGTTAACGTTGAAACTGTTTTTATCTCGAAAAATAATAGCACTGTTCCGGTAAAAGGCAGTATAAGGTGCGATGTTGATAATAGCGGAGATGTGACTGGTCTATGGGGAGTATTTCAGACAACCGCTGGTAAACAGGGTGATGAAAACCTTAGGAACCAGGCAGAATTGCTGCAGACTATCAACGATAATATCTTCGACCTGGTTTCTTTGGCCGATCCAGAGGGTAATTTTACATTTGTCAGCAAGTCACATCAAATATTGGGATACCACCCTGAGTCTCTAATCGGTAAACCTGTTTTAGAATTCGTCCATCCTGATGACCTTTCGAAGATAGCCCAAACCTTGCAGGAATTTATCAGTAAAAAACTGAACGATATAAAGGCAGAATTTAGATACCGGTGTGCAGACGGCCAATACATATGGCTTGAAACGCTGGGAAGAACCATAACCGACAACCATAGCAATATTCGAAAGTTATTTTTCAGTTCGCGGGATATCACCGAGCGTAAGCTGGTCGAGCAATCTTTGCGTGAAGAGGAAGCATTCAAGCAGCTTCTATTAGATTTGGCTAAAAGCTTTATCAATATACCCCTGGAAGAATATGGTACTGCAATACATAAGATGCTGGCCAGAGTTGGCAGCTATTTGAATATAGATCGCATTTTTGTTTTTAAGCATGACTACAAACGACGGACAACCAGTGAAATCTACGAGTGGTGCGCAGAAGGAATTGGATCGGATAAAGGAAATGCCCAGGATACTTCCTTCGATTCCTTTACAGATATTCTGGAAGACATGCAAAAAGGGAAAGTTATTCAAATTCCAGATACCACCCGGATGACGGAATACCAGCTGATGAAACCATACTTCGAAAAACATGGCATCCTTTCGCTGCTGGCAATCCCCATGTTTTTTGAAAATATCAATATCGGTTTCGTTGGTTTCAGCTCTGTAAACCGGATCAGATCTTATACCGAAAAGGAAACCTCCATACTTCAGGTATTAGCAGAAATAATCTCAAATTCCCTGTCCAGGCAGCAATCAGAAAAACAGATGCTTGCTCAAAAAGAACGACTGGCAAATATTTTACAGGCTACGAGTGTCGGAACATGGGAATGGAATGTGCAAAGTGGCGAAACAGTTTTTAATGAAAGATGGGCTGAAATGATCGGGTATACCCTTGAAGAGCTGGCGCCTGTATCCATTGATACATGGTCGAAATATACCCATCCTGAAGATCTGGAAGCTTCCAATAAAATGCTTGAGAGACATTTCAAGGGCGAACTGGATTACTACGATTGTGAATGCCGTATGAAACATAAAAACGGCTATTGGATCTGGGTCCAGGATCAAGGCCGAGTCATCACCCGCACTGCTGACGGCAAACCGCTGCTGATGTTTGGCACCCACACCGATATTACCGAAAAAAAACAGGCCGAGCATGCACTGGCCGATAGAAATAAAATGCTTTCTACATTAAACATGTATAGCATTCAGCAGTCGGAAACCCGTACATATGATGAGCTGCTGGAGTTAATTGCTGTTCAGCTTGGCAATTACCTCGATGTGATCGCCTATACTTTCAGCGAGTACAACATCGCAAGAAATACACTTACGCTCAAAAAAATAAAAGCGGAACAACGGCTAATAGATCTGGCTGCCCAAATGGGAGTTGGGTCTTTTCTTGATATGGAAATTCCCTTAAACGACGAGCAATATTCAGAGATTACCTCATCCATTATTGTCATAAAAACAAATCTGGCAGAAGCATTACTGCATTCAATACCGGAAAGGGTTCCCCGAACGATCCAAAAAGTATCAGGAACAAAGTATCTGGTTGGACTTGGACATATCATTGAAGGTCATTTGTATGGCATTTCAATGATCGGGTTAAAAGATGAATTGAATACAGCAGCAGTTGATTTTTTGAAATCATATGCCTATATATCAGCCATTTCTTTACGACGACTGCAGGCAGAGGAAGAAATCCGCTACATCAGCCTTCATGATAGCCTGACCAATCTACATAACCGCTATTTTCTGGAAAAAGAAATGGCCAGGCTGGATACAACAGCGCAGCTGCCGCTGTCGGTAATCATGGCCGATCTGAACGGTTTGAAAATGATTAACGATACATACGGCCATTTACATGGCGACGAAATGCTTAAAGCAGTTGCCACCATTATCAAAAGCTGCTGCCGAAAAAAAGATATCATTGCCCGCTGGGGCGGTGATGAATTCGTGGTTCTGCTGCCCCGGACAAATGCAATAAAAGCTGAGACGATATGTAAAAAAATCAATACCAGGTGTAATGAGTTCTATATAGGAGATATTCCTATATCAATTGCCCTGGGAGTAGCCAGTAAAGCATCCCGGGAAGAAGACCTGATAAAAACTCTACATGAAGCCGAAGATGAAATGTATAAACAGAAACTGGCTGAAAGCCGGAGCACAAGAAGCACTGTACTGAGCGCCCTGCTAAAAACGCTGGAAGAGAAAAGCTTTGAAACTGAAAAGCACACACAACGTATGAAAGAAATCGCCCGGTTTATTGGATTAAAACTGAATCTGCCCGATGCGGAATTAACAAGGCTGGACTTGCTAATCACCCTGCATGATATAGGTAAGATCAATATTTCGGAGGAAATATTAACTAAAAAAGATCGACTGACAGAAGAAGAATTGGAAACAATGAGAAAACACCCGGAAATTGGCTTCAGGATTACCCGGGCAACCGAAGAATTCTCACATGTTGCCGAAGATATATTATCCCATCATGAGCGATGGGATGGATCCGGGTATCCAAGAGGTTTGAAGGGAAAAGAGATTCCACTGCTGGCCCGCATCACCGCCCTGGCAGATGCTTATGAAATAATGAGTTACGGGCGCCCATATAAAAAGGCTATGAGTCATCAAGAAATAGTTGATGAATTTGCCAGCTGTGCAGGCCAACAATTCGATCCGGAATTAGTTGATTTGCTGATAAATGATATCCTTATTGAAAACGAAAAAAATTTAACATCTTGACTAACCCGGTACTATAAAATAAATCAGAACGGCTTTCTGTGCTGCCCCACTTTGCAGGTTTCTAATTGCTCCACAACAAACCCTTTCATCCTTTCAATAGCTGGGGATTATTTCAATGTTTGCTTTTCACAAAAACAAAGATTGCCATAAATGTTTTTTTGGCTTCATCTGCCATGAGTTTTCAGAGCGCGGGAAATAACCAGGCGCTGAATCTCGGCAGTACCTTCCCAGATCTGATATATTTTAGCGTCGCGAGCCCATTTTTCCACCGGATATTCACGCATGTATCCATAACCACCTAAAATCTGAATGGCATCAACTGTAGTATCCATGGCCACATCTCCGGCGAAAAGCTTGGCCATACTGCCTTCAGCTCGCTGAAAGTGCATTTTGTTGTTGGCCATCCAACCGGCACGCCATACAAGCAGTCGCGCAGCGTCTATCCTTGTCGCCATATCAGCCAGCTTAAACCCGACACCTTCATGAAGAATTATCGGCTTTTTAAACTGAACTCGCTCGGAGCTGTATTGGAGGGCATACTCATATGCGGCACGGGCAATACCTACTGCAATTGCCCCCACTCCGGGACGTGAATGTTCAAGCATTGCCAGGGCCCCGAAGGCTCCATCCGTAGACCCCGGTTCACCCGGCTCGCCGCCCAGACGGTTTTCTTTGGGAATTCTGCAGTCGGTAAGTATTACTTCTGATGTATGAGAAGCGCGAACCCCCATCTTTTTCTCCTTCTTGCCCATGGCCAGGCCCGGGGTATCTTTATCAATTATGAAACAGGCCAGGCCCGCCCAGCCTAAACTCTTGTCTGTGGTGGCAAAAACAACATGAAGGTCGGCAATGCCTCCGTTAGTAATAAAACATTTTGTCCCGTTAAGGACATATTCATCGCCATCCAGGACTGCGGTGGTCGAGATATTTGAAACATCTGAACCGGCTTCCGGCTCGGTCAGACACATGGCCCC
>SKZS01000060.1 GCA_007127255.1 Syntrophomonadaceae bacterium
ACTGAGCCGACCTATAAACGCCCTCGCCGGTTGTATTGCCGTTTTTTTAAGCGCTTATGTTGCAGGAACATCAACGTGGCTGCCGGTTGTTATGGCGGCAATAACAGTTCTATTGATAACCGTTTCCACCAATGCCTGGAATGACTATATTGACATTGAAATTGACAGGATAAATAAACCAGACAGGCCCTTGCCCGCCGGCAGGATCAGCCCGCGGGGTGCTCTGATTTTTTCTGTTACAGGCAGCATTATATCGCTTTTCACCGCCGCCTCAATCAACCAAACCGCTTTTTTTATCGCCCTCGGTTCAAACATTCTACTTTACCTTTACTCCTGGGTGCTTAAATGTACAGTGCTGCTGGGCAATGCCGCTGTTGCTGCCGTAGTTGGTCTCTGTTTTATTTTTGGCGGTGTAGCGGCAGGCAACATCAAACCGACCCTGCTGCTTGCTGTTACAGTTTTCTTCGCCATAATGGGGCGAGAAATTCTTAAAACAATGGCCGATTACAAGGGCGATTTGCAGCAAAACTGCAGAACTATCGCCGTTGCGTGGGGTAAAAAAACTGCCAGGCTTTTTTTGATCAGCTTCCTGGTAATTTCAGCTATATTTATGATCGCTACATATTTTATCGAGCAGTTCAGCCCTGTTTATTTGCTGATCATAATCTTCGGCATGTGCCCCCTTTTCACCTACATCGCAATAAATGCACAAAGCAGTGCAACAAGCAGCTTACTGGAAAGAAACAGCACTTTAATGAAGTACGGTTTCTTTATCTGGTTTTTAGCAGTAGCTTTAGGTGCCGGACTGGCGGGTTAAAAACAAAAGGCGCTCTAGCGTAGATACTTTGGCTTTAAAAGCTTGTTTTAGGTTATAAACGATAAGGCATAAATAACCATGGTTGCGGCAACAGGAACTGTTAAGTCATCAATGGTTGATGGTGACAGCAACTCAACTACAGTTCCGGCCAAAGCAGTTACCAGGGCATAGGCAAAAACCAGGTTATAAGTTAAAAAATGCTGGTTGACAGGATTGAAAAACCCGAAGAAATAGAAAGCGGAATAACAAAGCATAAATGCAGAAATAAAAAAAACTAATGAGCCCTCAAGGGTTCTCTGAGTGCCGGTATAAGCAATTTTTATTTTTATTCTTCCATACTTTTTCCCAATAACAGAAGCAAAAGTATCGCTAATAATCATAATGAGAATACCGCAGATTGGGAAATAAAGCCGGTCAGGAGCTAATACCACAAAAATTGCTATAAGAACGGTTATAGAAATGCTGTAATAAAATGGCCCCTCTAATCGGCCCGCCTTTTCCTCTGCTTCTTCCCCAATTGATTCATACAGCTCCTGCAGTTTTTTAACAGAACTATCTTTTGAACTGAAATAAGTCACAACAGTAAGGCTCAGGGCGATAAAAACTGCATGCAGGGGTAAAATAAAAAAGGGCACGATCAAAACTACCAGGCCGGCAAATAAATGAACTATTTTGCGGGCAATAAACTTGGATATAATATCTTTTTTCTTTAGATAAACCGGGATCAAAATAGTGAGTAACACATAGCCATAAGCGATGCCAATGAGGACCAAATCATACAGGAAGTCTGCCAGTTTGTAATCTGCGATTATCTCAGTGAGTATAAACATATACTGCCCGCATTTCTTAATATTAAAAAATAACCATGTTGATTATACCAACAATGAAGATTTAATTCCACCGCAATCCTTTTTTTTCAACCAAATACCGACACTCAATTAAACTTACCGCTTCAGAACAAAGGAAAAGTCAAGTACCCGGCTGGAGTGGGTCAGCGCTCCGCAGGATATAAAATCGACCCCGGTAGATGCAACTTCTTTAAGATGCTGCCTGGTAATATTGCCCGATGCCTCAAGCAAAGCGCGGCCGTTGTTAAGTTCAACCGCCTGCTGCATAAGCGCAGGCTTCATATTGTCAAGCATAATAATGTCGGCACCGGCATCAAGAGCTTCTTCCAGCTCTTCAAGGCTGGTTACTTCAACCTCAATGCGAAGTGTAAACGGTGCCCTGTTACGTATAGACCGCACGGCTTCTCCAATACCTCCGGCAGCAGTAATGTGGTTTTCTTTGATAAGAATCCCGCCATCTAATGCCAGGCGATGATTCAAGCCGCCACCAATTCGTACTGCATATTTTTCAAGCAGGCGCAAGCCGGGGGTTGTTTTTCTCGTATCTACCAGTCGGGCCGGGTAATCCTTTATCTCTTCTGCCCATCTGGCCGTCTGGGTAGCAATCCCGGAGAGGCGCTGCAGCAGATTCATAGCAATCCGTTCTGAAGATAATATCGGCTTAAACGGACCGTTTACCATCATTACCAGGCTTCCCTCTTCAACCGGATCCCCGTCGCTTAAAAGACATTCACATTCAACCGAATTATCCAGATAGCAAAAAGCGGCGACGGCTGCATTGACACCGGCTAGCAGCCCTTTTTCCCTGGCCAGCAGGCGTCCATTTCCGGCTGCATTGGAAGGAACAGTATAAATAGTGGTCAGGTCACCTGCGCCAATATCTTCCCTGAACGCTCTATCTAAAACTTCATTTATATGGTATGAAGTTAACAAATGTTATCTCTCCCGTTTTAGTATCCAGGCAAAATATAAAAATCTCTCTAAACCATAACGGCAAGCATTCGCTTTAAAGCGAATTCCGCTTTTTCCCTAACTTCAGGAGAAACTGTAATAACATGTTTCTTCTGTTCAAGAGCAGTTAATACTTTTTCCAGGGTAGTGTATTTCATATCCGGACATATCAGCTTCGAAGAAAGAATATGAAACCTTTTGGAAGTACACTCTTTTTTCAACCGATGAAGCATACCTTTTTCGGTACCGACTACAATATCTTCTGCCGCAGCATCCCTGGAATATTGAATCATCCCCCCAGTCCCCATGGAAGCATCAGCCATTGCCACCACTTCAGGGCGGCACTCCGGGTGAACCACTATTTGCGCACCGGGGTATGATTCGCGAGCCTGCACTACATCTTCAACATCAACACTGTGATGGGTATTACAATAACCCTGCCAGGAAATAATTCTTTTATCGGTTCTCTCGGCTACAAAGTGAGCCAGGTTGCCGTCCGGAACAAAAAGCACTGTATCTTCGGTCAACGCATTAACCACTTTAACCGCATTAGCCGAAGTAACACAGATATCGCTTTCCGCCTTCACTGCAGCGGAGGAATTGATATAAGCAGCTACTGCCGCTCCGGGGTAATCTTTCTTCAATTCTTGCAGCTGGTCAGCCGTAATCATATCCGCCAGGGGACATCCTGCATTTAAATCCGGCAGGAGTACTGTTTTTTGCGGTGCCAGGATTGCAGCGCTTTCTGCCATGAAATGAACTCCGCAGAAAAGAATCAGGTCTGCTTTCGAATCAGCAGCTATCTGGCTAAGCTCAAAAGAATCGCCAACATAGTCTGCCACATCCTGTACTTCATCAATCTGATAGTTATGCGCCAGGATAATAGCGTTATTCTTTAGTTTTAATGAATTGATTTTTTCAGTTATTGCGTTTTTATCCATCAACAGCCCTTCTTTTCAATTAATATGGTTTAAACTTAGGGTTATTATGGTTTATATGCTTCGCCCTGTCAATGAAATGAAGCTGAATTTATTATACTGCAGATATAATATATGTGAACTCTGTGTGCCATCATAGAGAAAATAGATGCCTTTCTTTTACTTCCTAATCTTTCTTCTAATAAGGGAATACAACCGGCAGCAGTAATACACTGACGATTAATACAATAAGGGAGAAAGGAAACCCATTTTTAATATAGTCGCTAAATCTATATCCTCCGGGGCTCATGATCAAAACATTTGCAGGATGAGAAACCGGGGTCATAAAGCTGGCCGCAACTGCATAGGCGATTCCCATCACAAAGGGATAAGGCGATATTCCCAACCCTACTGCTGCAGCAATAGCAACCGGAGCCATCACCACTGCATTAACAGCACTGGGAATAAACTGGTTTATCACAAGAGTCATAGTCATAAGGCCGGCAAGTATGGCCGTTGGCCCTAACGGACCGACAACTCCGATAACAGTGTCGGCAATTAACATCGCAGCACCGGTTCTCTGCATGGCCAACCCCAGGGGCAGCATTGCTGCAATCAAAAAAACAGCTTTCCATTCAATTGCCCGGTATGCTTCCTCTATCGCTAAACAACGGGTTAAAATCATCAACGTGGCCCCTGCGACAGCAGCAATATATATCGGCAACCAGTTAAGTAATGCTGCAGCTATAACTCCTGCCATAATTACTCCTGCCAGCGGAGCTTTATTAAAAAGTAGTCTCTCCTGGTAGTCAAGATCAAGGACAACAAAATCTTTTTCTCCGCTCAGCAACTCAAATTTGTCCCTGGTGCCGTAGCAGAGAAGCGCATCACCAAACTCCAGGGCGATATCGTTAAGTCCCGTCCGGTGTGCCCGATCACCGCGCCAGATAGCAAGAACTGAAATTCCGAACTTTTCACGAAAATTAAGTTGACGCAGTGTTTTCCCGGTCATGGTTGTATGCGGTGAAAGCATTACCTCGACAACCGTCAAAGAATCAGTTTCAAGTTCGCTCAAGTCAACATCGGGATTTCGATCAATAACAAGGGTCTGGTGTCCGCGCAGCGCATCTATATCGACCGGACGGCCTTCAACAACAAGAAGATCATTTTCCCTTAACTCGCTGTTAGGCTCAGGCATTAAGTACTCCTCACCATCACGAATAATATTAAGAACTGAAATGCCGTAGCATTTCGCCAGGCGCATATCCTTTATCGAACTTCCGGCCAGTGATGAACCTTCCGGTATGCGAACGAACAATAGACGTTCAGCCAAATTGTATTTTTCAGTATCACCGGCCTGCAGGAAGCAAAACCCCTCATGATTTTGAAGCGCTTGCAAATTCTCCACTGGCCCCCTGAAAAGCAAACGATCACCGGATTGAAAAACTAGATCCCGCAGGTTTGTGCGGCGAACCAGGCTGTCACGGCGAATCGCAAGAAGATTGACACCAAGGGTTTGCCTGGCATCTATTTCAACCAGGGTTTTTCCATAAAATATTGACTCTTCTGTAACCTCCAGCTCAACAAGCCCGATATCCTCCGAAATCAAACATGATGTATCCGGCGAATCATCAACAAGCATAATTACCGGTTTGCCGGAGAGTTCATCTATATCATCAAGACGCCCCAAAACCAGCAGGCGGTCGCCACCCTGAAGCTTAAGATCTGGTTCAGGAACATGACGAACTCCTGCATCACGGATAACACTGAGAACATTTAAACCCAGCGCGCGACCAAAACGGCTTTCCGCCAGGGACTTTCCGACCAGGGGGTTATCATTTGGGATTGTAATCATGGCCAGGCGTTCTTCAAGTTCATAGTGCTGCTTAAAATCTGTGTCCGGTTTTATATTGGCAACAGAAGGATTCTTTCGATCGGGCAGTACGCGACGACCAACAAGAAGCATGTAAACTATAGACACCAGTAAAATAACCCCGCCAACCGGCGTAAAGTCAAAAAGCCCGGGTGTCCGCATGCCAGCGTCACGTAAAAAATCAACAACTACCAGGTTAGAAGCTGTCCCTATTAAAACAATCATGCCCCCAATGGTCGTTCCATAAACCATTGGCATAAGCAAACGGGAAGCTGATCTGCCTGTGCGCCGGGCAATATCCAGGGTTACCGGCATAAACATGGCTACAACACCAACATTAATGACGAAAGCTGATGTTACGGCAGAACTACTCATTAAAACTGCCAGAAGGCGGTTTTCTCCTTTGCCGGCCAATCGCAGGACCTGCTCTGCCAGCAGGGCAGCTACTCCGGTCCGGGCCAAACCGGCTGAAAGTATAAATACAGCCCAGGTAGTAATTACGGCAGGGTTAGAGAATCCGGAAATACTATCTTCAGGGGTAACCAGGCCGACTATGACCAGAATAACAAGAACGAGCAGGGCAACAAGGTCGGCCCTGATAACTTCAGTAACAAACAGAGCTATTGCAAATAATAGTATCCCAAGCGTAAGCGCTATTTCGATGGTCACCCTGAAAGGCACCCCCTCAAACTTCTTTCATATCATCTTTTTAATCCCAGAAAGATAACTCTATTGACAACCCGGCCAATTGACAGGCTGTAAACTTAAATGTCCCTGGCAGATATTATGTTTATTATTTTATATTCTAAAAAGTATTAAAGCAATTGCTCAAATAAAATGTTAATCCTTATTTAACAGCAATTCAAAAAAGCACAGTGTTGATTTTCATCAACGCTGTGCTTTGCGATGCTGGAAGCATGAATCACAGCATCATAATAATTTAGACAACCGGCCTGATTACTGGTAAATATTATCTTTAGCTGTTTTTTCACCGCTAGACTAAAAGCTTAACAATTAACAAATTGATCCCGGATCATATAACTAAGCAATATCCAGGTTATTTAATATTATTGCAATAAACTTATAAGCTAATCTTAGTTTCATATGAGCCCGGACAAACTAGGATACCGCTTTTTTTAACATATCTTGTATCTTCGGCATAACCAC
Source organism: Syntrophomonadaceae bacterium (assembly GCA_007127255.1). Taxonomy (GTDB): domain Bacteria; phylum Bacillota; class Dethiobacteria; order DTU022; family DTU022; genus T3SED10-7. Next base: position 6,574 of record SKZS01000060.1, read on the forward strand.
ACTCATCAATACTCCCATGGTAGTCTTAGACAGATCAACCGTCATGCCCAGCTGATACCCGTCAAACAAAATTATCACGACCATAGAATTGTTATCGAGGTGGACTGTATAATAATCGCCTAACCCGGGATAATCTGACCCCTCCAGGGTTTTCCCCAGTATTCGTGTTACCTCGTTAAAGAGTGCTGTTGCCTTTGCATTTTGTTTGTAACCGGCCAATCCCTGGGCATCCTTGAGATGCCATATGTCTGCAGTTAACAATCCATCACCCAAATCTGACTTGATTTCCTCAATTACCTTGTTGAAAGTTTCGATCATTTTACTCATGATGGTCATCCTTCCTTTCCTTTGTTATTCGGTAAACGCGATATACCCCAATAATACTTTTTGATATATCGTAGAAACATGACTTTATTAACGACTCAAAGTTACCCGGTTAAGTACTGTCATCCCCCCAAACTATAAGTCAGCCAACTGGCACCCTAAATATGGTTATTATATATAGACAGTAATCTTACAATTAAACCTCTGTGTCGTTTTCTCCTGCTTTTAAAACAAACTATAATAAAAGTACAATATTTCTAA
>SKZS01000156.1 GCA_007127255.1 Syntrophomonadaceae bacterium
GCTTTTAAATAGGGAATTTCGTAATACCTGATCAAGAGGAAAGCAAGTAAAATAGCAGCTAAAATAATAACGAGGTAAGATCGAACGGAATAATCGTTTATGGTAAACAAGATGGGGTTCACCGATTCAACACCCCCTCATATAATATTGTAACAAATAAGCAGGTCCTGCAAAACCTGAAAATTTATATTGATACTCGTGGCTCTACTTGAAAGCAGAGGAGTGATCTTTTATAATAGTAACACATTTATATCAATAGTAACACATAGCACAGCTGGTTTTGTTTTACAACATCAGATTTAAGGGGTCTAACCTCCCTGTAACCCTTGTTTTACTTTTATCAGAGCGGGCACAAATGCCCACTCTGACCATTTTATAACTCTCATTAGCAATTGGACAACCAATTTGGGACAATTCATTTACTTAACTTACTGACCGGCATTTTTCATAAGTTGGCCTTTTTTGAATATCGTTTTAAATAAATAAAACGCATCAGCATACACTCCAGCGGGTTTATCGGTTTGCCCTGTCCGAAAAAGGTGGAGGCAAAAATCGCTTTACAGTTTTTATCCATAATCATAGCCGCAGCTAAAGCATCACTTTTATCCGGTCCGCAGCATAAGGCGCCGCTGCCTTTAAGCATCACAGCACTGCGGCCCTTTATTTTGCGTGCAATACTTTCTGCCGCACCCCCGCTTAGTTCAGCGCTGCAGGGAGCTGCCGAGCGCACACTGGTTCCGATCATCTGGGCAAAATCGTCAAGCAGGGGATAAACCGGCCTGCCGGTCCGGGAAACTGCTAAAATATCGGGAGAAAGGGTATGGAAAATGGCCCCAATATCTTTATACTTCCTGTATATCGCACCGTGCAAAACGGCAGCAGATTTAACTTCCCTTTTATCTAAATCGGCCAAACCATGCTCAAGGCTGATATCAATAGCTTTCCCATTGCTTTCTGGAAAGGGGCTCGCATCGGAAGATTCCAGGTAGAGTTTAAAGCCGTTCCCGGATCTTTCACTACTGTAAAGGTTACCCGGTTTATATTCCCCTCCAGCAGCCCGGTCTCCGGTTTGCATGGCTACAAAATAATCCCTTAGCTCTTCCGGATCAGGTATTTCCCGTCCGCTTAAATCAAGATAGCATTTATTGATAAAATCGGCACAGATCTGCTCCAGGCAGGCAGCAACTTTAAAAGCTTGATTACAATCCCGCCCCAGGCAAAGAGCCCCATGCGAAACCATCAGGTAAGCTTTGCCTTTTGAGTGCGCTATCGCTTCAGAAACATTATTCCTTAGTTTCTTGCTGCCGGGGAGACCATACGGAATTGAAATTATCTGATTACCAACCAGTTCTGCTGCAGCAGAATCAGAAACTTGCAGGTCAGTTTCAAGCGGGCTAACCGCCGAGGCATAGGGCTGATGGGTATGGATTACAAAATTGACATCGGAACGCCTCCTGTAAACTTCGGCGTGAACTCCTTTTTCTGAAGAGGGCTCTATACCCCCTTCATAGCTGCAGTCTTCAATGTTAACTATAACTATTTCTTCGGGAGTCAGCATCTCGTAAGGCCTGCCGCTGGGAGTGACTGCAAACTGACCTGTACTGATCCTGCAGCTGACATTACCCCAGGTACGGGCAATCAGCCCTTTATCAATAAGCTTTTTACCGGCCTGGATAACAATTTCCTTTGCTTTTAGAGTGTCCATCTCCCGTACACCTGCTTTTAAATTTTAAATAAGCTGCTTCTATCAACATTAGAGCAGTTTACAAGCTGTTTTTTAGCAACTAATCCGCCTGTGATCAGCTTTCTTTTATCCCAACTTTGGCAAAAACCCTCTCAAAACCAGCCAGGGCATCGTCAATCATTTCTTCACTATAGGCTGCGCTGGTATAAAGACGGCTGCCGGCTAAAGTAACCAGGCCTTCGGCCATGTAGGCGGCGCCCATGTGTTCCATCTCAATTTTGCGCCTGGAGGTTTCTTTTAGGATTTTGGGAATCCGCCAGGGTCTTAGCCAATCGATGGCAAAATGCATTGTTCCCACTGTTTCCAGGTGCACAATGGAGCCCTGGTTAAAAGCGACAAAAGGCAGGTTGTACTTCTCTATCAGCTTTAAAAGCCCTGCCGTCAAGCGATCGCCCATCAATCCCGCCTTGCGGGAAGCACCGGTTTTCTCCATCTCGCAAATCGTATAATAACCCGCCACGCAGCTTAACGGGTTAGCCGCCAGGGTACCGCCGACAAGCGCTTTTTTATGCTTTTCTCCGCTGCCCAATCCCGGGCCCAGGTACTTCATGTATTCCTGCTTGCCGCCCACTCCCCCGGCGCCCGGATAACTTCCGGCGACCACCTTGCCGAAAATGGTCAGATCGGGAGAAACACCAAAATAACCCTGGGCACCGGAAAGGCCAAGCCTGAAGGCTGTCACAACTTCGTCAAAAATAAGCAGGGCTCCGTAGCGGCGGCAGAGTTCCTCCACCCCCCTGTTAAACTCCACATCAAGAGGCCGCGTACCGCTTTCCGGGCCGACCGGCTCTATAATAACGGCCGCCGTGCCCCCAAGCAGACGGTTGCGCTTTAACCTGCTTTCCAGTCCGGCTAAATCATTCGGGAAGAATTCCTGGGTATGCCTGAAAATATTAAGCGGGACACCACTGGCCTGGGTCCATTTCGAACCGGGGATCCTGATGCTGTAAGCAAGCTGATCGCTCCATCCATGGTACGCCCCGCCCATCTTGATTATTTTCTTCTTTTTCGTAGCCAGCCTGGCAATCCTGATCGCCGCCATGCAGCTTTCTGTGCCCGAGTTAAGCATGCGGAACATCTCCACGGCAGGCATCAGTTCAGTTACTTTTCGGGCCAGTTTATATTCGTACTCATGAAATAGCCCCGTTGAAGGACCACAGCCATTAAGCAGTTCGATTACTTTTTCCCTCACAACAGGCGGGTTGGAACCGATAACCGTTGGCCCACCGGCCTGCAGAAAATCATAATAACGGTTGCCGTCAAGGTCATAAAGGTAGGCGCCATCCGCCTTAACAAAAACTAGCGGAAAGGGATAGTTAAAGGCAAGGTTATGCTGCACACCGCCTGGGATATACCGAACAGCCTGATCAATCATTGCTTTCGACTGGGGGCATTTCTTCTCGTAATATTCGGCCAGGTAATCCTGTAACGCTTCAGGCCTGATGGTATAAATCGGTTTTTCAATTAGCTCGTCCAATTGCCTGTTTATAGCATCCGCATTGGGATACGCAGATATGGCAAATTCCTCGTTCATCTAGGCTACCTCCTGTCTGCCTCCATCACAAGCACCGCTTTCAATTATTACCTTAAGTTTAACGGATTTATGAACATTTGTGGAGTTTTTCTATAAAAAAAGGATTTTTACACTTTTTAGATAAATTCTTGATCAGGGTTACACAGCAAAGGGGAAAGGGGCATTACATTGGAAAACCCGGTAAAGGTAATAGCCTATGATGTGGGCACAACAGGCCTCAAAACCTGCATATTCGAAATCGGCAAAGAAGTTAATCTTATAGGCACCGAAACAGCAGATTACAAGCTTTATATTCTCGATAATGGCGGCGCCGAACAGGACCCGCAGGATTGGTGGGCGGCAATGTGCTCTACAACCCGCAAGCTACTCTCTAAAACCAAAACCGATCCTGCGGATATCTCGGGCATCTCTTTTTGTTCCCAGATGCAGGGGTTGGTATTAGTCGACCGCAATGGACACCCTTTAAGACGAGCAATGACCTACATGGACCAGCGGGCCGTTCAGGAAATGCAAGAGACAATGGGTCGCGGTATTACCATCGCAGGTATAAACCTGTTTAAACTGATCAAGTCAATCAGGGAAACCGGAGCCGTAAATGCCAGTGTAAAAGATCCGGTCTGGAAATATAACTGGGTCAAAAAACATGAGCCGGAAATATTTGATCGAATTCATAAATGGCTCGATGTTAAAGAGTTTTTAATTTGCCGCTGCACAGGCCAATTTGTGATGACCGAGGATTCGGCCTTTGCCGCTTTGCTCTACAACATCCGGGAAGGCAAAAAGGGTTGGAGCAGCACAATATGCCGTATGCTCGGTGTAAACATGGATCACCTGGCAGAAATAAAGAAATCAACCGACCGGGTAGGGGTGATAACCGCTGCAGCAGCAGGTGAGCTTGGTTTGGCCGAAGAAACGCCTGTTATCGGGGGCGGTGGCGATGCATCGTTAATCGGAATAGGAGCCGGTTGCATATCAACCGGGGACACCCACATATATGCCGGCACCTCGGGCTGGGTTTCAACGGTAGTTGATAAACCCCTGCTCGACACTACAACAATGATCGCCGCTATTACAGGCGCTCAACCGGATAAGTTCAACTATTTTGCCGAAATGGAAACCGCAGGCAAATGCCTGGAATGGGTCAAAGACAGCCTTGGCCTAAACTACGGTCATCTTACCCTCCTTGCCGGTGAAACTCCACCGGGCAGCGGCGGCGTTATCTTCACTCCCTGGTTGCACGGGAACCGCTGCCCCTTTGAAGATTCGAATGCCCGCGGAATATTTTTTAATATCAAACTGGAAACAGGCAAAAATGAACTGATCCGCGCTGTCCTGGAAGGGGTATGCTATCACCTGCGCTGGATGCTCGAAGCACAGGAAAAAAAGATAACAACTGGAGAGCCAATCCGCTTTGCCGGAGGGGTAGCACTGTCCGATGCTGCAGGGCAGATGCTTGCCGATATTACCGGGCGAAGAGTGGAAACAACCGAAAACCCGCAAAACGCGGGAGCAGTCGGGGCGGCCGTATTGATCGGCCTCAACCTGGGCATTATAGGTTCCTTTGAAGAAGCCAAAAAAACGATCCGGGCAAACAAAACATTTATCCCTAATTCTCAAAACAGCGAAACCTATGAAAAAGCATATGCCGTTTTCAAGCAGCTCCACAAATCAAATAAAAAACACTTCAAAACTCTTAACCAGGCTTTAATAATCTGAATAAGAGAGGCAGCTGAGTTTTATGATATCTGTTTAAAAATGATCTCTAATATTGTAATGAATGAAAAACTGAATATATTTTATTTCAAGGTTTGACCCCTCGTTTTCACATCTATAAATGAAAACACCTGGATAGGTTTTAGGCGGGATCAATTTTAAATTGACAAAATTGCGTGGAAACTGTAAAATGCTACTATAAACTATATAGACATAACAGCTATGGTATGACAGCTCATATGATAATGGCAAACTTTCCGAAAGGAAAGGACGCAAAGCAAAGGGTCTAAGGTCTGCATTTAAAGACTATGATCGCCTGGTTACCGAAGTGAGTTTTCTTGTTTAATTAATGAGGTACATTTTATTAAAAACCAGTTGTTTCGATATATATATCCGACCTGTGCATAAAAATCTGGGAACGGAAGGAAGGGTTGCCATATAAAACAGATGCGGTATAGTTTAATATCTTTATGATTATGTAATCACACAGGTGTCACTTTGGAATCTTTCGATTCTAATTGTTTTCATCGAACATGTTTTCAAAATACCAGGGACACTTAGAAGATTGAGGAGATCTAATATGAAAAACATAAAATTAAGGTTAATAATCTTGTTATTATTGATTGGCTTAATTCCGACAATGGTAATCTGGTACTTAAGCTACAATTCTGCCCGTGATAGCATCAGTCAGGAAATTTTTAAGGCTATGGATATGTACGTCAGCACAATAGATGGCAGGATGATCGGTTATATGGAGAACAGGTTTTCCGACAGTATCATTATGGGTCGCACATCGGAAATATATGAAAGCTTAGAGATATTGCGGGATGCAGATTGGGACACGGAAGATCCTCAATGGCTGGACCGGCTGCCAATTTTAGAGGGCTATACTTCTTTTGTGGTCGAGGAACAGGCCATTAATTTGATTGCCATTACCGATGCTGAGGGCACTATAGTTTTTACCAATACCCGCCAAAGCGAAGGATACAGCCTTGCTGATCGCAAATATGTCCAGGAAGCATTAAGGGGTTCAAGTTCCTACAATGATCCTACTAAGCCAAAGATTCTTTTCCCGAGATCATTTGTTGTTTCAGCCCCTGTCCGGGCCGATGGCACTTCCTTCGGTGAAATTATTGGCACCATTAATCTTTTTATTGATGATGATATAATCGGCAGTATAATTGAATTGGGTGAAAGCGCCGATTCTTATCTCATTAACGCTGATGGTGTAATCCTAACTGATACCGCACTTGGTGGACGCACCTATGATGCTGCCCGTTATGATACTATCGATACCATGGCCGTGAGTATTTTAGGTGAACAGATCAGGGATCGCAATCACGGTTTTCTTGACCATGCAGAATATGAAAATTACATGGGCAGCGATGTTTTAGGAACCCTAAAAATAACCCAATTTGGCTTTGACCCTGTAGGCCTGGTAGTCGAAGTTGAACGTGAAGAAGCATTTGCCAGTTTAAACGCAGCAATTTTTAATATGCTACTTATTGGTATTGTGACCGCAATTATAGTGGCAATTGTGGGGATAATACTGGCAGATAGAATTGCCAAACCCTTACAAAAGGTAGCCGACGCAATGCCAGAGTTGCTAAGATCATTTATGAAAGATTAATATTGCTGCAGACAGCCCTGCTTTACTTACCCGGTTGAAGTAGATGTTACTTTGATTGCTTTAACCGAAAAATAATAACGGATGTAACCAATTATTAATCCAGCTTTGATTTGATCGGGTTTATATTTGTTGATTGATTGATAAAAGGAAAGCAAAGGGGAGATGCAGATGAGTGAAAATGAGGTTTTCCAAAAAGCAATTGAAGAACTCAAATCAGAGCTCGGTAGCGGAATTGTCACCACTGATATTTGGCACAGCGAAGGTGAAGCTAAATCTCTTGCCGGAGACAACTTGCAGCCCAGGATGATTGTTCTCTTCAACGAAGTTACACGTGTGCTCAATAAAATACTGGAAGGTTCAAATGTCCCCGGGCTAGGCAGCTATTATCTCGTTCAGCTTGAGAACGATCATGTGGTTGTAATTGTCGTTTTTGGCGAATACCAGCAGTTGATGCTGGTTGATCTTACAAAAACCACCATGGGTGTATTGATAAGCGTAGCCTTGCCAAAACTGTTGGAAA
>SKZS01000039.1 GCA_007127255.1 Syntrophomonadaceae bacterium
CAGCGGCTATGGATTTAATGCCCCACCAGATAATCCGCTATTTGCAAATGGGCTTGATAGACGAGCTGGCGGAGAGTAAAACCCCCTGGATCTGTGCTTCCTGCTTTACCTGTGCCGCCCGCTGCCCACGTGATATTGACCTGGCGCGTATGATGGAAGGGGTTCGCCTCTTTATGCTCCGCCGCCGGGGAGGAAATAAATTTGGACCCGCAGACCTGACCCCTGAACAGCTTGAAAAGCTGCCCCAGCAGGCCCTGGTCAGCGGTTTTCGTAAATACAACAAGTAAAGGAGGTTGGAAAGTTGCCTAGAACAGGAGTATTTATCTGCCACTGTGGAAGTAACATTGCGGGTACTGTCGATATTGACCAGGCCTTAGAAGCTTCCCGCAATTTCCCCGGAGTGGTTCACGCTGATGAATATCGCTACCTTTGCTCCGAAGTGGGGCAGGATATTATTAAAAAAGCGATTGAAGAATATAACCTGGATCGTGTTGTAGTCGGCACCTGCTCTCCGCGAATGCACGAAAACACTTTTCGGAAGGCTGCCGCGGAAGCGGGGTTGAACCCTTATCTTCTGGAAGTAGCTAATATCCGGGAGCACTGCTCCTGGGTTCATAAAGATATGGAAGTAGGCACGCCTAAGGCAATTGCCCTGCTCAGGGCGGCTGCCGCCAAGGCTGCCTTAAATGATCCGCTCGAGGCACCCGAGCTTGATGTTGAAAAACGGGCCCTGGTTATCGGGGGAGGCATTGCCGGAATTCAGGCTGCCCTGGACATTGCCGAAGCCGGATATATAGTTGACCTGGTGGAGAAGGACCCCAGTATCGGCGGCCGAATGGCCCAGCTGGAGAAAACCTTTCCCACGCTCGACTGTTCCGCCTGTATTCTAACACCGAAAATGGTTGAGGCGGCCCAGCATCCGAATATTAACCTGATGACCTACTGCGAGATTGATGAGGTAAAAGGTTTTGTCGGTCAGTTCGATGTGACCATCAAACAGAAAGCCCGCTACGTGGATCCTGTCAAGTGTACAGGCTGCGGTATATGCTGGGAAAAATGCCCTTCCAAGACTCCCTCTGAGTTTGAAATGGGCATGACCAAGCGTAAATCAATCTACGTTCCCTTTCCCCAGGCTGTGCCGATGATCCCGGTAATTGACCGTGAACGGTGCCTTTATTTCAAGAAGGGGCGCTGCCAGATTTGCGAAAAGGAATGTCCGCCGCAGGCCATCGATTACGAGCAGCAGGATGAATATATCGAGCGGCGCTATGGAGCAATAGTTGTCGCTACCGGTTATGACCAGCTTGATCCATCAGTTTACGGGGAGTACGGCTATGGTCAACACCCCGATATCCTGACAGGCCTGGAATTTGAGCGTCTTTTTAATGCTTCCGGTCCGACGGGGGGTAAAGTGGTCCGCTTATCAGATGGCAAACCGCCAAAAAAGGTGGTCTTTATCCAGTGTGTCGGCTCGCGTGATAAAGCACGCGGTATGAACTACTGCTCTAAGATCTGCTGCATGTTTACGGCAAAGCAGGCTATTTTACTAAAAGAAAAAGTGCCGGAAGCTAAAAGCTATGTTTTCTATATAGATGTCCGCACGGCCGGTAAGGGATACGAAGAATTCCAGCGCCGGGCGGCCGAAGAATACGATGTGGCTTATATGCGCGGGCAGGTCGGCAAAATATTCCCGGAAGATGATTATCTTGTTGTTCGCGGGGTCGATTCACTCAGCGGGAGAAACATCGAAATCAAGGCCGATATGGTAGTGCTGGCGGCGGCATCAATTGCCCGTCACGACGCGCCTGATTTAGGCCGCCTGATCGGTATTAACAGTGACAGCTATCACTTCTTCAACGAAGCACACCCCAAGCTGAAGCCTGTTGAAACCCACACTGCCGGTATTTTTATTGCAGGGGCCTGCCAGGCACCGAAAGATATTCCCGATTCTGTAGCCCAGGCCAGCGCCGCGGCTGTCAAAGCGGTTGGCCTGCTTTCCAAGGAGAAGCTGCTCGGTGAAGCTTGCACGGCTGAAGTTGACCATAGCCAGTGCTCCGGCTGCCTTAACTGCGAGGCGATCTGTCCTTACACCGCAATTACCCCGGTGGAACTCGAGGAGCGCTACAAGGATGGCACCCTGCAGCGGACCGTGGCCGAAGTTAACCCGGCTCTTTGCCAGGGCTGTGGTTCCTGCACAGTAACCTGCCGTTCCGGTTCAATCAACCTGAAGGGCTTTAGTAACGAACAAATTCTGGCGGAGGTGGATGCTATATGTCTGCAGCGCTAAATGATAATACTGCCGGTTGGGAGCCCCTGATTGTTTCTTTCTGCTGCAATTGGTGCAGTTATGCCGGGGGCGATCTCGCCGGGACCAGCCGGATGACCTACCCGGCAAATGTTAAAGTAATAAGGGTCCCCTGTTCAGGCCGCATTAACCCCATGTTTGTCTTACGCGCCTTCCAGCGCGGCGCTGACGGGGTCCTGGTGGCAGGCTGTCATCCCGGAGACTGTCATTACACCAGCGGCAATTATCAGTCTCGACGCCGTCTTTCTGCCTTTAAGCGCCTGGTGGAATTTGCTGGTTTTGAACCGGAGCGTTTTGAAGTGCGCTGGATATCGAGCTCTGAAGGGGACAAATTTGCTGAAGAGATGACCGAAATGACAGAAAAAATTAAGGCTCTCGGGCCGAATGGAAAGATGAGGGATGCCCGATGGCAGAGCGTAATTTAGACAGCGTTAAAAAAATACGCGAAGCAGTCAGCCAGGATTTACTCGGGGGCCGCATCAGCCAGGTTTTAGGCTGGGAAAAGGGACATTACTGGTGGCAATCCCGCCCCCTGTTTGCCCGCAGTGAGGCTGATCTTGAGAAGTTAACCTGGGATTCCTTCTGTGTAATCAACCTTAGCCGCTACCTGCTGGAAGAGTTAAAAGATCATGAAAAAGTTGGAGTCCTGGTTAAAGGCTGTGATGCCCGCGCTTTTAACCGCCTGCTCCAGGATAATATGGTCAAACGCGAGCAGGTAATTCTTTATGGGCTGCCCTGTCCCGGCATGCTTGATTACAACCGGCTTTGTGAAGAGGCGGGAGCAGTGCCGGATGGGATAGTTGAAAATAACGGCACCGTGGTTTTGAAGACAGATGGCGGTGAAAAAGAAGTTCAGCGGGAAGATATCATGCTTGATAAGTGCCGGGAATGTGTTTACCCCGATCCTGCCGCTTACGACCAGATGCTGCTTTCTCCGCAGGGAGAAAGGGAAGCTGCCGAGCGTTTCAAGCCTGTGGAAGAACTGGAAGAGCTTCCTGCAGATGAGCGCTTTGCTTACTGGGAGAAAGAGCTATCCCGCTGCCTGCGCTGCTATGCCTGCCGCCAGGCCTGCCCCTTCTGCAGCTGTCGCGAATGTTTTGTCGAGCAGGAAAACCCGCGCTGGCAGGGTCGAGCCTATCAGCCCAGTGAGAATTTCATGTTTCACCTGGTCCGGGCCTATCACGGCACCGGGCGCTGCATTGACTGCGGAGAATGTGAGCGTTCCTGTCCGGTTGATATACCCCTGCAGGAACTGAACCGCAAACTAATCAAAGATATCAATGAGCTGTACGGTGATTACGAAGCCGGTCTGGATGCAGAAGCTGAACCACCTCTGCTTACCTACCGGCCTGATGATCCCGCGGCTTTTTCTGAAAAGTGAGGAGGTCATTATGAAAAAAATAATAGCCAGGGAAAAACTTCCCGAACTGTGGAAGTCTTTGTCGGAACTGGGGCCTCTATTCCTGCCTGTTCAGGAAGGGCCGGTGGTATTGTTCCAGCCGTGGCAGGAAGGCGCGGAAACCAACCTGGATACAACCAATACAGCAGTGCCGCCTAAAGATTTATTTCTGCCGCGCGAAGAGACATATATGCAGTACAGGTGCAAAGGCAAAGAACTCGAGGTAATTCCGGCTGAAGAAGTTAAACCGGCAGTTCTTTTTGGTGTTCACCCCTGTGATCTATATGCTGTTGAGATGCTTGATAAAGTTTACATGGAACAGGATCCTCCTGACGAACTTTATAAAAAGAGGCGTGAAAATACTACCATAGTTGCGCTATCCTGCGCCAGCCCGGACCCGTTTTGTTTCTGTAATGACTTTGATGTGAACCCCGCAGAAGCTCCCGGAACCGACGTGATGGCCCAACTAAAAAACGGGTCGGTCCTCCTGGAAGCCAAAACCGATAAAGGTAAAGCCCTGCTGGAGCAGGCCGGAGATCTACTTGAAGACGGTTCAGGAGAAGAATTTGCACGCAGGGAAGTTAAAACAGCAGACTTTAATTTGAAACTGGATGGGCTACCTGAGGACCTAAAAAATCGCTTTGAAGATCCAGTTTGGGATGAACTTTTTAAAAGCTGCCTCGGCTGCGGTGTCTGCACCTATGTCTGTCCGACCTGCTACTGCTTCGATGTTGAAGATTTCGGACATGAAGCAGGTGGTGAACGTTTCCGCTGCTGGGATAGCTGTATGTACGGTCACTTTACTGAGATGGCCGGCGGTCATAATCCCCGCCCGGGACGTAAGGAAAGGGTCAGGCAGCGCTTTATGCATAAGCTGCGGTATTACCCTGAAACTTTTGGTCAAATTGCCTGTGTCGGCTGCGGGCGCTGTTTGCGAAGCTGCCCGGTAAACCTTGATATTGTTCAGGCTATTCAGGCTCTTGGAGGTGAAACTGTTGAGCAGCGTTAATGTGCTTTTACCCCAGCAGGCTACTATTCTTGATATAACCGAAGAAACGCCTGATATTAAAACCCTGCGCGTGGTCGGTAAAGAAGGTTTGCCTTTTGATTTTATGCCCGGCCAGTGCGCCATGCTCTCAATACCGCCGGTTGGAGAAGCAATATTTTCAATTACTTCATCTCCTACCTGCCGGGAATGCCTTGAGTTCAGCATTAAAGACGTCGGTAAAGTTTCAAGCGCTCTGCATAGTGTTGTCCCGGGTCAGCAGATTGGTATCAGGGGACCGTATGGGAACGGTTTTCCGGTTGATGAAATGAAAGGCAAAGACCTGCTATTTATCGGCGGCGGCATCGGCCTGGCGCCCCTGCGTTCATTAATAGGCTACTGCTTTGCCCACCGTGAAGATTACGGCAAAATAGATATAGTTTACGGTGCCCGTTCACCGGCTGACCTGATTCGTAAAAGTGAGGTCCAGGAAAGCTGGGCCGAAGAACCGAATACGGACGTTCACCTGACAGTGGATGCTGAGTTTCCGGGATGGGATAAAAATGTTGGTTTTGTGCCCACTTACGTGTCAGACCTTGGCTTCAAACCGGAAAATAAAATTGCCATTACCTGCGGACCGCCGATTATGATCAAGTTTGTTCTGCAGGCTCTCGAAAAGCTGAACTTCACCCCGGACCAGGTGATTACCACCCTGGAGATGCGTATGAAATGCGGCGTTGGTAAGTGTGGGCGCTGCAACCTGGGTCCGGTTTATGTCTGCAAGGATGGACCGGTATTTACCCTCGAAGAGCTAAACGCCCTGCCAGCTGAGTACTAAGAAAAAGGGGTTTCCTGGTGAGGGAAACCCCACATTTTACATCTTTAAAAGTTGGCAGTCAGAATGGATCTGGCCCATATAGGGAATTAATTTTGGAGTCAGCCAGGACTGCCATTAAATAAGAGTAATTCTTACCTGCTTGTTGTCTTTACTCCGGCGCCTGCCTGTCTTGGTCGGGCTGCTTATCAATTCCCTGCTGCAAATATTTTTTGGCCAACTCCCGGTAAATCGAAGCACTCTGTGATATCCAGATCAGCGAATCGCCGGCTATTTCTTTCTTTATTTTAGCTGGGGTTCCTGCAGCCAGGTGCCCTGGCGGTACCTGCATATTAGCCGGCACTACACTGCCGGCAGCGACCATAGCTCCCTCACCGATCAGGCAAAAATCCTGTAAAACAGCACCCATCCCGATAACAGCCCCACTTTCTATAGTACAGCCGTGCAGGACAGCGCCATGGGCGACGGTGACGTTTTCGCCGATAATTGTTTCCGCTTCGGGAATTACATGAATTACTGCGTTATCCTGAACGCTGCTGCCTTTGCGAACGATAATCCTGCCGAAGTCACCTCGTAAGACTGCTCCAAACCAGATACTGGCCCCTTCTTCGATGCTTACATCACCGATAAGAGTTGCTGTCGGGGCGACAAATGCACCAGGTGCAACCCGAGGTTTACTGCCGTTAAATTCAATAATCAAGGCATTGCCCTCCCTCTTGTAATTGTTAACATATTTTTCGCCGTCAGGTAACATTGTTCCTTTTCTTTAATAGATTTGATTGTGATATAATTAATTCAATTACTCGGATTTTAATGCTGAAGGATAAAATAGTGATCCGGGTTGACACGCTAAAGAATCAGGAGAGGAGTCAGGGACAATTAACGAAAAAAGATTGCAGGAACTGCTCCATCAAGTGCAAAACGGCAGCATCAGTGTCGAGAAGGCCGTGGAAAGTCTGCGCCTGCTGCCTTATGAGAACATCGGGTTTGCGCGGGTAGATCACCAGCGTTACCTTAACCGCGGTTTTCCGGAAGTGATTTACTGTCCCGGTAAAACCAGGGAACAGGTAGTGGCTATATTTAGCCGCCTTGCTGCTTCCGGCGGAACAGTTTTAGCTACCAGGGCAGAACCTCCGGTTTTTGAAGCGGTCAGGGCAGTATATCCGGAAGTTGAATATCATGATGTGGCAAGGGCTCTTGTTCTCCGTGGTGATAGTGAACCAAAACCGGTTGGTTATGTAGCTGTTGTTTCTGCCGGCACAGCGGATCTTCCCGTAGCTGAAGAAGCGGCGCTTACAGCGGAGCTAATCGGCAGCCATGTTGAGCGGCTATTTGATGTCGGTGTAGCAGGCATACATCGCCTTATTGATAACTGGCACGTTTTAAGCAAGGCCAGAGTGATTGTTGTTGTGGCCGGTATGGAAGGAGCCCTGGCCAGCGTTGTCGGGGGGTTGGCTACTTGTCCCGTAATTGCGGTGCCTACCAGTGTCGGTTACGGGGCCAATTTCGGGGGCCTGGCTCCGCTTTTAACAATGTTAAACAGCTGCGCATCGGGTGTAGCAGTGGTTAATATTGATAACGGTTACGGAGCCGGACACATGGCCGCCCAGATTAATCGTGTTGGAGAAGGAGCAGGATAATGTTTGTTGCTCGAAACAATAGTACGGTGCAAAAGATAATATATTTTGATTGTTACAGTGGAATCAGTGGAGATATGTCCCTTGGCGCCATGCTGGACGCAGGGGTTAAGCTGGAAGAACTAAAAGGGCTGCTCGGCTGCCTGAACCTTGCCGGTTATAGACTTGAAGCAGAGATGGTAAGACTTGGAGGACTGGCCGGAACCAGGGCCAGGGTTGAGCTGGATGACAAAACGCCGACTGCAAGACACCTGTCAGATATTCTTGAATTAATTGGGAATTCAGATCTGCCCCATCCCATCCAGGAAAACAGTTCAGCAGTATTTAACCGCCTTGCTGAAGCGGAAGCAGCGGTACACGGTACTTCAATTAATAAAGTTCATTTTCATGAAGTAGGAGCAGTTGATGCTATTGTTGATATTGTTGGTACGGCTGCGGCTCTCTATCTGCTTGGGATTAACAGCATATATTGCTCGCCCCTGCCCGCCGGGAGAGGCGAGGTGCATTCTGCACACGGCAAACTGCCACTGCCTGCGCCGGCTACGCTTGAATTGCTGGCCGGGCGCAAGGTGCCTGTGAAAGGATGCGATATTGACTTTGAATTGGTGACCCCTACGGGAGCGGCAATTGTAACCACACTGGCTGATTCCTTTGGCCCACTTCCATCATTTAATATAGAAAAGGTTGGCTATGGTGCAGGCAGCATTGATCCAGGGTATCCAAATTTTTTACGAATTTTACTGGGCACTTCTGAGCAGGCCTGTTCACTTTATGAAGAAGAAGCAATTTTGCTGGAGACTAATATAGATGATCAAAACCCGGAATATTTTAGTTACCTGATGGAAGAGCTTTTTACTGCAGGAGCGGTTGATGTTAGTTACACTCCGGTTCAAATGAAAAAAAACCGTCCGGCAGTTCAGCTGACAGTTCTTTCGCCGCCTGACAAAGCGAAAACCTTAAGAAATCTTATATTCTATGAAACTTCAACCCTCGGTTTACGCCTCACAACTGTCCACAAGGTGATGCGGCCAAGAAAAACCAGTACTGTTCAGACTGAATGGGGAGCAATCAGGGTTAAGTACAGCCCTGCGATAGATCATGGTACTCTACTGCATTTTGCCCCTGAATATGAAGACTGCAAAAACATTGCCCGCATTTCAGGTCTGCCAATAAAGGAAGTTTACAGGCAGGCCGAGGTAGCCTTCAGGAAACAATCAAAACCCGGGTAAATTTATTTCTAGTAGAAAAGGAATAAAACAATAGCGTTTGCTTATAAGATTTAGAATATTGTTGACATAGGCACTATTTTGTATTATAAAAGATGAAAGGAGGAATGGCTTATGAAAGGCAATCAGGTTATAGAGCGTATCAGAAAATTGAACCGAATATTTCTTATGCCAAAAAGTGAAGATGACAATTTTCATGATGAAATTAAAGCTATTGCCGAGGTGACCAAATCAGCAGTCTTGCTTTTAGATAAAGAGGGTGGTATCCTGAGCAGTCATACAGGTGAAGTTGATACAGGTAGCCAACTGGGAAGCTTTATTGAAAGTGGCTCCCTTACAGGTGAACCTGTTCTTGCTTCAAAGATTAAAAATGCTGAACCCCAGGTAAATGAACCTTATGTGGAAGAAGGAAGCTCTCAAAAAGTTCTTTTTACAATGCTTCCGATTCGCAGTGGTAGTGCACGGTTGGGTTCACTATTGTTCCTTCATCCAGAACGCGAATTAGACAAAGATCATTTGATCCTGGCAGAAGTAGGAGCAGCATTGATCGGGATGCATGTTAAGCATAAAACTAGCGATCAAGAAGAGAAAGAAACCAGGAATAAAGAGCTGGCAGAGGGCGCTTTTGAAAGCCTTTCCTTCTCTGAAGTTGAAGCAATACGGGAAATATTAAAGAATATCAGTAATAATGAAAGTGTAGTTGTGGCCAGTAAAATTGCTGATAGCCTCGGAATTACCCGCTCAGTAATTGTAAATGCTCTGCGTAAGTTCGAGAGCGCAGGCATTATTGAATCAAGGTCTCTTGGCATGAAGGGAACATTAATTAAGGTTAAAAATACGCATGCCCTGGAAATTGTTGCTTCACAATCGGACAAAATGAGTCACATACGTTAAGATATTCAGACAATCAGCATAATGTTCCGATTTATAGTACTTTTCATGTTTCAAAGCGGTGGTCTTATGCCACCGCTTTGAGGTGTTTTTATGTGTAAATAAGATTGACAGTTAGTTGCAGGGTTGTTACAATACATTCTGTTGAATAGACAGGATCGCGCCAACAGGGCGTCACTGGAGGGTTTTAAGTGTTGGCAGTTATTATGACAATGCTGGCTATATTCTTTGCAAAGATTGCTCACGTCAGCATGGGCACATTACGTATAATATATCTAACCAGGGGCCAGAGCAAAATCGCAGCAGCAATCGGGTTTTTTGAAGTGATTATATATCTTTTGGCCTTGAGTATGACTCTTTCTAATATAGATCAGTGGCAAAATGTTTTATTCTACGGACTTGGCTTTGCTACCGGCAACCTGGTTGGCAGCTGGATCGAAGAAAAAATTGCCTTTGGTTATGTTCAAGTCCAAATTGTATCCCGTGAAAATGGCGGGCATCTTGATGAGTCACTGCGTGAACTTGGGTATGGAGTTACGGCAATGCCCTGCTACGGTATGGAAGGAGCTCACCGCACCAGTTTACAGGTATTGCTAAAAAGGAAAGAGCTTCCCGGTTTATTGAAAAAGATTAAAGATTTTGATCCAGAAGCGTTTATATCTATATATGATACCCGAAAAATAATGGGTGGCTATTTTAGCAGAATGAAGGCGAAATAGAGATGATCTTAAACAGTGAACAAATCATTAATGCTCACAAGGCCATCGGGGTTATTGATTCCGGTGTCGGCGGCCTGACGGTTGTGCGAGAGATAAGTAATCGACTTCCGGGCGAAAGAATTATATATTTTGGTGATACGGCCAGGATGCCTTATGGCCCGCGTACTTATGAAGAAGTCCGTAAATTTACTTTCGAGATGATAGATTTCCTCAGGCATCAAGAAATAAAAATGCTAGTTGTTGCCTGTAACTCTGCTACTGCGGCAGGTTTATCCGCCTATCAGGAAGTATGTGAATACCCGGTGCTCGGTGTAATTGAACCGGGAGTCAGGGCTGCTTTGACTCAAAGCAGGAGAGGAAGGATCGGGGTAATTGGAACTGTGGGCACGATCAACAGTTCAGAATACGAGATGGCCATGCGCAGGGAAAATGGCAAACTGCATATTGTCAGCAAAGCTTGCCCTTTGTTTGTGCTGCTGGTGGAAAATAACCTTGTTAATACTCCCGAAGCTAAAAAAGTGGTTCAGGAGTATCTTGATCCCCTGGTGAGCGAGGATATAGATTCCCTGATTCTCGGTTGCACGCATTACCCCTTGATGGAAAGCTTAATTCAGGAAGTGGTTGGGTCTTCGGTCAGCCTGATTAATTCGGCGGAAGAGATTGCAGCAGAAGTTGAAGAGATCCTGGGCAATACTGGTATGGCTAATCCTCTTGGCAGCGATAATCCCCGCTATCGTTTTTTTGTCAGCGGCAACCCCGAACCCTTCGAAGAGGTTGGCGCTAAATTATTGCAACGAGATATAAAAGCCTACCAGGTAAAGCTTGGCTGAAATATAAAGTTTTGCAGCTCCAGGCCCTGCTCTGCCCCGATTGATGCCTGCGTTCCTTGTTACATGGTTACATTGCCCTTAAGCGTTTAATCCTTTCTATTGCAGGTGGATGAGTGGAAAATAGCACATTTGCCCTGTTGCTTTGTTTGGCTCCCAGGGAAGGGTTAACTATATAAAGTCCGTTAAGGGCGTTGTTTTCAATCGGACTATTCTTAACTTGCTGATCTGTAATTTTCTCCAGAGCGCTGGCCAGTCCCTCCGGGTAACCGGTGAAGTCAGCTGCTGTAGCATCAGCCAGGTACTCGCGCTGCCTGGAAATAGCAAATTTAAGCAGTTGGGCAAAGATTGGAGCTATAATAGCCAGGACAATTACAACTGCCAGGGCAATTAACTGACCCTGACCGCTTCTTCGGCCACCGCGTCCCATGCCACCAAAAAAGATCATATTCCTTGCTATTACACTTACGAAAACAATTGTCCCAGCCAGTACTATTGCAACTGTTGCCAGCAAAACATCGTAGTTGTTAATATGGGCCATTTCATGGGCAAGGACCCCTTCCAACTCCTGCCGGTTCAGGCGTTTCATCAATCCCCTGGTAACTGCAATGACAGCATTTTGCGGGTTGCGGCCGGCAGCGAAAGCATTTGGCACTTCAGTTTCAATAATATAGATTTTTGGCATCGGTTTCCCTGCGGCGATGCTCAAAGCCTCCACCGTATTGTGTAGAAAAGGTTCTTGCTGTTTAGAAACTTCTTTTGCTCCCGCCATCGAGGTGACAACACTTTGTCCCTGGAAAAAGCTGATTAAAAAGAGAATAACAAATACAATAGCCGCAATGACAATCCCTACTGCAGGATCACCTATATAAATACCTGCGAAATATCCGATTCCTACAAATAAAACGGCGTATAAGAAAAATAGAAAAAAAGTGCGTCTTTTATTTGATGCTATCCGGCCGTAAATTGGGTCCATTACTAGCTGCCACCACCTTGCATGTCTATTTTTGGAACACTCCGGACCTGGTCTGATTCTGGGGAATAATATTCTCTGGTTTCAAAATTAAAAAGATTGGCTATTAAATTGCTCGGGAATCGTTGAATAACCATATTATAAATCATGATTGTTCTGTTGTAACGCCTTCTGGAATAAGCAATCTTATTTTCTATACCTACCAATTCTTCCTGCAGCATCATAAAGTTTTGGTTAGCCTTTAAGTCAGGGTAACTCTCCGCTACCGCGAAAAGAGTTTTTAGGGCTCGTGATGCTTTTTCATCAGCCCCGGCATTTTCTTTTAATGTTTGCGCATTCTGATATTCTGTTCTGGCCCTGGTGATAGTTTCCAATACTTCCCGTTCATGCTTCATATAGGCTTTGACAGTTTTTACCAGGTTAGGCACCAGGTCAAAGCGCTTCTGAAGCAGGGTGTCGATGTTCGAGAGGTTGGTATCGGCCATATTTCGCAAGCTTATTAAGCGGTTGTAGGTATAAATAACAAATGCAGCTGCTAAAATTAGCACTGCCGCAATAATATGAGTAATTTCCATAAAAAAACCTCCTCTAAAAAACCTTCTTATTACTTCTTTTTTAAGGCTCTTTTTCCTCTAGTTTTGGCTGGTTCAAATAAAAAACAACAAAACTTTTCACCGTTTTGCGCTGGAGAGCAGAGTAAAGATAAGCATGAAATTTTCTTACAGAAAAGGATTCTGACTTTATGTGGTGAATTAGGAAAACATCTGAAGGTTTAAATGAAAAAGGGAGATAAAATAAAATGCGCAGAGATGGCAGAGATAATAATGAAATGAGAACAATAAAAATTACCCGTTCTTATCTTAAATACCCTGAAGGTTCTGCCCTGATTGAACTTGGCGATACCAGGGTTATATGTACCGCTACTATCGAAGAGAAAGTGCCTGCTTTTCTTAAAGGTATGGAGCAGGGATGGATAACGGCTGAATATGCAATGATGCCACGCTCGACAGAAGTGCGAATAACCAGGGAAAGAGGAAAGGTTAATGCTCGCAGTTCTGAAATCCAGCGCTTGATTGGGCGCTCGCTTCGTGCGGTAGTCGATCTCAGCTCCCTTGGTGAGAGAACCATTTGGCTTGACTGTGATGTGATCCAGGCAGACGGAGGCACTCGTACAGCGGCGATTAGCGGGGCTTATGTAGCCCTGGCTGAAGCCTTGTTTCATCTCAGGCAAAATGAAAAGCTTGAAAGGGTTCCATTTTACGACTACCTCTCGGCGGTCAGTGTCGGTTTGTTTAAAAATGCACCTCTGCTCGATTTAACCTTTGAAGAAGATTCCAACGCCGGCGTTGACATGAATATCGTGATGACTGCAGCAGGAAAAATGGTTGAATTGCAGGGCTCAGCTGAAGAAAGACCCTTCAGCCGTGAACAGATGGATCAACTGCTCGATCTTGGTGCCGCGGGAGTTCTGGAGATCACTGCCCGCCAAAAAGGGGCTCTTGGTTCGGAGATAGACGCATTGATAAAAAGCTCAGTTGCCTATTACAGCAGCCTGTTGGAGGAATAGATGTTATTTGAATTAATATACAGCTATTCATTACGGGAACAACTGGCCCGTTTAGAAACAGCTGTATTTTTTATCTCCGGGATGGTTCGGAGATAACTGCAGCGGGCATATTCTTCATGCGGTTATAATAACGCTGGATCTCATGAAACAGGTGAAACAGAGAAGCCCTGCTGATAAACTCTTCTCTTGATTTAGGCAAGTCCATTTCAGCAAAGCTCTGTTCCAGTTTTTCCATCAGCAGGTCTACTTTCCGGGTGTGGATTTTTTCACCATGGGATCTTCGTTGCTGCATCTTTTGCACAACCCGGAAGAGTTTAACCAGAGGAGCAGCCTGTGGGACCCTGATTGGCATACGTTTGGCAAGTCTGTGCATTTCTTCAAGTCTTTTTAATTGTGATTTATAGATGTGAAATGTCATACGATAGCGATCTGAGTCGGTTTCCCTGTTTATTATAAAGCGCTGCTCTTCGCGCAGTAGTTTGGCTTCTTCCAGTCCGCTTTCAATTATTCCATCGAGTTTATCGATTTCTTCTTTAAAAGAAGTGTCGTCACAACCCGGGTTCTGCATCTCCTGCATGATAAAATCGATAGCCCGGCGCAGGCCTTTTTCAGCCAGGGTCAGTTTTGCGAGAACATCTTTTCTATGATTAGGGGTAAAAAGGTAATTAACAGCAAGCGCGCAAACCGCACCCAGCATCGCTGTAAAAATTTGCTCCAGGGAAAAAGTCCAGGGAAGGTTACTTCCACTGAAGATGACAGTAATGGCAGTAACTGCAGTCAGGATAATATGGTCCTGCCAGTGAAGCTGCAGGCAGATATATATTGCTGCTAAAGTTACCAGTCCGTATCCAAGTGGTGAAACTCCAAAAACATAGCTGAACGTTGCGCCCAGCACCCCGCCAAGCAGAACACTTCCCAATTTGGCCAGGCTCTGCTGCAGGGAGTGAAAAAAAGTCCTTTGTACAGTGAGTAAGGCGACGATTGCGGCAAGGGTGACTCTTTCCAGGCCAAGCTGCTGGGCTATGATAATAGCAATGGTTACCGCCAGCGCTGTTTTTATCACCCTTCCTCCAACAAGAAAACGGTTCAATCCTATCTACCTCTCATTTCTAAACTGATCGAACAAGAATCAGGTTGTTGTTCGGCGAAAAGCTTTCTATATTATACAATATTGGATTTGCCAATAAAGAGCAAGTTAGAAGTTTGTTAATTTGTTTTCTTGCTAATTAACCGGCACTGTGCTACAATGTTTTTGCTGTTTAAAAGCACAAAAAGTAAGTATTATGTCGGGGCGTAGCGCAGTTTGGTAGCGCACTTGGTTTGGGACCAAGGGGTCGTAGGTTCGAATCCTATCGCCCCGACCACTGATTTAAAGATCATATTAATATATTATTAAGGATAGTATTTAGCTTACCCAAGACGCATAGACGTTTAACACTCTTTTTCAATGCAAAAAGCAGGGATGATGTTTTCCCTGCTTTTTTAATTTAGTGCTCTAAAAAGGGAAGCAAAAAACATCTCTAAGCTTAACAGGACAGGACTTCTTGAGAATAAATTATTAAATCATGTGAATTTATTAATTAGTCAAAACTATTGACAATAAGTCTTATTTTAAGTATAATAAAGTCTATCAGTTATATATCATATAAATACAAGTGATAAGGAGGTGCGATAATTGATCGATTCAAATGTAAACGAAAAATATTGTCCTTTGTGTAAGAAAATATTCTACCCGGAGGAAGGTACAGTTAAAAAAACTTTCTGTGGAGAGGAAAAACTATGTGCGCCACCGGAAGAAAGTTACGAAGACTCAGATTGTGAGATCTATTACTTTTGCTCCGAAAAGTGTGCCCAAAGTTTTGAAAAAGCAACTCCCATATGCATCTACATGCCAAAGTGGAAGAAGTTGATGGGTAAGATTGAGAAGGTAAGCAGTTCTAGTGGAGTAAAAGGAACCAGGCCGCACCAACTTTATCAGAGCTGCAAGAAATAGCTTTAAATAGTATAAATTTATTTATGCTAAACAAAAATAGGCGTGATGAGCCGCTATGCGCTCATCACGCCCCTATGGTTTAAGGGACGGTTTGGGGGTGACCCCTTGAAGCTCTTTATTATAAATATAGTGACTACAAATGTAAAAGCACTTCCGGTATAATCCGGAAGTGCTCCAGGTTCAAATTGTAGGGTGTATATTAGACACGAACTACTTTTTCTGCCTGCAGACCGCGGTCTCCTTGGACAATATCAAATTCGACACTCTGGCCTTCATCCAACGTCTTGAAACCTTCTGACTGAATCGCAGAGAAGTGAACAAATACATCGTCACCGTCTTCTCTTTCGATAAAACCATAACCTTTGTCTGCATTAAACCATTTTACTGTTCCGTCCATTATAAAACCTCCTAATTTTATTGAGCAAAAAGCGGAATTTCATCAATCACCGTACGCCATTCCGCTTACCAGGAGGCTTATAGATGCTTAATACTTTCAACTTTTTAACACTTTATACACTGTAACACATAATAGCAAAATATGCAAATATCAATATAAACGTGATGAGCCTTCATCAGATCATCAAACTCGCGAAAAGACTTATAAAAACAATAAAGCCATTATTAATGCAGGTGAGTGGTAGGGATCACGATCATGTTGCCAAAGTACTGGGTCATGTTTTTACTGCCGCATTTTGGGCAGGTTTGTTTGAGGCCTTTTTCTTTTTCATCAAGGGTAGCCCTTATTTCTGTTATTTCTTTACAATCTCGACAGATGTACTCATAAACAGGCATAACGATAACCCTCCTATAAATGTAATTTTGAAAATGACCCCTGTGTCGAATACGGTCGCCATTAAGCAAGTGTTGTGGTGGTTTCCCTTGCAAGTTTAATCTACATACTAAATTCAACAACTTCTCTAAAAATCCTTCTGGCCGGTAAGCTCCTTATCATAATTATTTAAAGATCAAGCCTCTGAACCACGGGAAAACCGGGGGTTTAGTCCTGAACGAACTATGCTGAAGGATTTAAAAATAAAAAAGCGAAAATGTACAGAGGAAATTCTTCAATATTGTTAGAAGTAGCAAGGTAATGAGAGGTGAGCAACAAATGACTGATCAGATCAGGGCTGTTTTACAGGAAAGCCGCGTTGAGCAGGTAGAAATAGATCGGTATGCGGAAGAAGTTTCTGCCCTAATCGGCACAGAAAAAGTATCGAACAATCATATCGATATCTTGTCTACTTGTCGTGACTACTGGCCGGTAAGCAGTATCTGGATGCTGGAAGGCGCCGTTCCCGCCCTGCCGCAGCTGGTTGTCTGGCCGCAGACAACCGAAGAAGTTTCGCAAATACTGGCCCTGGCCCATGAACGAAGGATTCCCGTTATTCCCTATGGTGAAGGCTCGGGCGCTTTAGGTGGGGTGGTTCCACTTAAGGGAGGTATCATGATTGATATGAAGCGAATGAACCGGATTCGCGAGTTGGATCATGAAAACCTTCTCGTTACAGTGGAATGCGGTTTGAACGGTGCACTGTATGAGGAACAGCTTAACAGATCGGGATATACCGGTGGACATTTTCCACAGTCACTGCGCTGTTCTACCGTGGGCGGCTGGCTGGCCTGCCGTGCTGCAGGGCAGTTTTCTACACGCTATGGCAAGATTGAGGATATGGTTGTTGCAGCAGAGGCAGTTTTAGCAGATGGAACAGTATTCAGGGAGCGCAGTGTGCCCCGCACTGCAACAGGTCCGCGTGTAGATCATTTGTTTATCGGGTCGGAGGGTGTTTTAGGGGTAATTACCACTGCGACCCTGCGGATCTGGCCCCTGCCCGAAAAGCGCCATCTGGCTTCGTATACTTTTGAAAAGCTTGAGGATGGCTTGGAAGCTATCCGTATGTTCATGCGTGCCGGAGCCCGCCCGGCAGTGGTGCGCCTTTATGATGCCCAGGAAACCGGTAATCATTTCCCGGAATTAGGCGATAAGCGTTGTGCCCTTATTCTTTTGATCGAAGGAGCAGCGGCAATTGTAAATGGAGAAAAGGATGTTATAGAAGAATGCGTTTCAGCCCGGAACGCTGAAGATACGGGTCCGGAGCATGTAAAACACTGGCTTGAGACGCGGTTCAATATCAGTGCGGCCTCTCGCTTGCTGCAAAAAGGAGCTGTTCTTGACACCATCGAAGTAACTACTAACTGGCACAATGCGTACTCTACGTATTCTGCCATGCAGGAAGCCTTAAAAGATGTGGAAGGCACCATGCTTGCCTCCGGGCACTGGTCGCATGTCTATCCCGAAGGAGCGGCGCTTTATATAACAGTTGTCGGGTTTCCCGGTGATGACAAGATTGTTTACTATAAAAATATATGGCAGTCAGCTATGACTGCCTGCCTCGCTGAAGGTGCTGCTATTTCTCATCACCACGGCATTGGTTTGCACCGCGGGCAATGGATGGCTGAAGAACACGGGAAAGGTTTGGATGTTTTAGGGCGCATAAAAAATGCACTTGATCCGCATGGAATTATGAATCCCGGAAAGCTTGGACTCGGGGAGGTGCGTAAATGGCAGAAGTAAATATGGAAGAGCTGCTCAATTGTGCATTGTGTCCTAATATTTGCCGCTGTGAATGCCCGGTGCTGCAGGTGTCGGGTCGGGAAGCGGTAGCTCCATCCGGCAAGGCCAGGCTGGCTGCTATGCTGCAGCATAAACAGTTAAACTGGGACGAACCGGTATTTGAGGCTATCTCCAATTGTCTCAGCTGCCGGGGCTGTACTATTTACTGTCCCTTTACAGAGCTGTCTCTGTGTGACGAACTATTGAATACGCGCCTGGCAGCAAAAGCAAGCGGAATCAGGCTGCCTGTTATTGATCCCTGTATTTCCAACCTGAAAAATTATGGCAGTCCCTATGGTCAGAAAGGCGGACCTTCGGCTGCAGGAAAAAAAGGAGCGGAAGTTCTTTATTTTGCAGGTTGCACATCACAGGCAAACCATCCTTCATCGATAGACGCCGCCCGAAAGCTTTTAAATAAGGCCGGGGTTTCTTTTCAGATGATCGATGAAGATTGTTGTGGTTATCCGGCAGAAGTTTGGGGTGATCAAGAGCTGGCCCGGCAGCTTGCTGCAGAAAACAGACGCAAAATTGTTGATAGCGGAGCTTCGATCCTGGTTACAAACTGCCCTGAGTGCTGGTTAACATTTACAGATCGCTATCCGGTTTGGGAGCAAGATCTGCCTCTTGAGGTGATTGACGGGCCTACTTACTTCCTTCGTTTACTGCGGGAGGGGCAGTTGAAACCTAAAAAAAGCGAATTTGAAAAGATCAGCTACCATGATCCCTGTATCTGGGCCAGGGCTGCAAAAAAAACAGACGAACCGCGGGAAATACTAAGCTTGATCCCAGGAATAAATGTTCAAGAACCTCTTTCGTATGGAGAACAAACTCGCTGCTGTGGCGGTGGAAGCATGTTTCAGTTATCATTTCCTGAAACTGCGGAAGCTATTGCCGAGCGCCGGCTAGCGGAATTCCCGGAAGATGCCGTAATTGTGACGGCCTGCCCGTTTTGCAGGGAAGGCTTACTGCAGGAAGGCCGCCGGGTGCTCGAGCTGGTCGAGATTCTGGAACAATCCTGCTAAAGATTGTGAAATTATGAACCAATAAGTTAACAAGGTGTCAGACACCTTGTTAACTTATTGGGGTTACTTGTTTTGGGCGGGGGGAGGAAATAAATACTCCCAGGGCTTCCAGTTCCCGATCTGATCGGTTTACAGTTTTCGGTTTAAGGGCCTCTTCGAATGAGACCTCCTGAATTTCAAGCCCGTCTATGCCTACCATTACACCTGATCTGTTTTCACCAAGCAAAATGTCGGCAGCGCGTATGCCGAACCTGGTGCCAAGGATTATATCATCAGCAACAGGGGCTAGTCCGCGCAGGGTAAAACCGAGGTCCGTGGTCCGCACTTCTTCGATCTTTTTTAATCCAAGTTCTATGCGCAGCACTCTTCTTAGGATTTGGGATATTCCGCCCAGCTTGGGATTGCCAAAAGCATCAAGCTCGGGGGTTTCTTTCATCAGGGAACGCACCACATCGCTTTTTTCCTGGGCTTTTTTGATTACTGGATCATCATAAGAAATACTTGTTCCTTCCGCTATTACAATGTTGACGTAATGGCGTTCTTTGTAAATACGGCTTACCTCGGTGCAGAATTCGGTTAAATCTACCGGTCTTTCGGGAATAGTGATTAAGTCTGCTCCCGAAGCAACTCCTATTTCCAGGGCCAGCCATCCGGCATGTCTGCCCATCACCTCTACCAGGGAAATGCGGCGGTGAGCGCGTGCAGAATCGGCAGTACTTCTTGCTGCCTGTGCACCGAAAAAGATAGCAGTGCGAAATCCCAGCATGACATCTGTTCCCGAAACGTCGTTATCAATACTTTTTGGAGCCATTACCGTGGGAAAGCCTCTCTCCTCAAGACGAAAGGCGGATAGTATGGTATCGTTTCCTCCTGTGCCGAGGATGCCGTCTATCTCCAACATCTTAAGGTTATTAAGAATTTTTTCTGGGTATCCCTTTGCTACATTTTCATCAGTAAAAGGATTAAAACGCGATGATTCCAGGATTGTGCTTGACCGGTTTTCCAATCCGACTACACTTTCAGCAGACATTGGAACCAGGTATTGCTCAGGATTATCGGCAGCAAGCCCGGCAAAAGCATTCCTGACGCCGATCAATTCAGCTTCGTATTTATTGTTGCCTCTTCGCACAGCAGATGCAAGAAACGCATTTATGCCGGGGCAGTCTCCCCCGCCGGTGATTAAAGCTATCTTGCGTGACATTGTTAACCTCCATCAATACCATGATTTACTAAAGATGCTTTATATTTTATCACAAGTTAGAAATGAAATGGAAATATATGAGGGAATTGAATAGAGGAGATGTTCTCTAGCCCGCGGCAAGCCTGCACTTAAAAAAACTTGCATTATAAAAGCAGAACGTTTATATTATTATATAGGCAAATTAAGAGGACAGCTATTGGCTGTCGTATCAAGCGGGTGTAGCTCAATGGTAGAGCCCCAGCCTTCCAAGCTGGATACGTGGGTTCGATTCCCATCACCCGCTCCAATTTTATATAAATTAGTTTTTTAGGTTTTCTGTCAGCCAAATAATTGTTTAAAACACTGCTCTTAAAAAATCCTTCCGCGAAAACCGGGAAGGGTTTTTTACAATTCATCCTTATATATAATGCCTGTTAACTTAACAAGATTTATAGTGATATAATCTATCTAACTATTCACAAAAAATTTGGCCGGGGAAGGTGAGCGAAAATTGTTCAAAGCAAAACTGGTTTGGAAAGTTGTCCTGGTTCTTTTCCTGGTTAGCCTGGCAGCCTCATTAGCTCTATATCCACAAATCAAAAGAGTTTACCAGGTTCTAACCTTGTTTGAAAGTGAGAATATTGTCGAAAACTTCAGGAGTATGGATCAAATTTTTGATATTAAAACAGTAAGTAGAGGCGATGAAGTTAATGTTCTAAATAATACACCTGGGCAGCTGCCAGAAACTTATCATTACCAGGGGGAGGAAAAATCTATTCAAGATTTTCTTGAGGATACCTGGACAACCGGTTTTATTGTCCTCAAAGATGGTAATATTCTTTATGAAGAATACTTTCTGGGCAACCAGGAAGATACAAAAGTCATTTCCTGGTCAGTTTCGAAGTCAATAGTTTCAGCATTAGTGGGTATAGCTATAGATGATGGTTACATTAAGGATATTCAGGAACCTGTCACAAATTATGTTCCAACCTTACAGGAAAGCGGCTATTCCGAGGTGCCAATTAAAGATATATTACAAATGTCTTCAGGAATCCATTTTAATGAGGATTATGCAGATTTTAACTCCGATATTAATCGTATGGGCCGGGCCCTGGCTTTTAATACCTCTATTGACGGGTTTGTTACTTCATTGGAAAGTGAAAGGGAACCAGGCACGTATAATAATTATGTAAGTATGGATACCCAGGTTTTGGCAATGCTGTTGCGGGAGGCAACCGGACAGAATCTTACAGATTACATGGAAAACAAGCTCTGGTCAAAAATGGGCATGGAAGAAGATGCTCACTGGTTGTTAGACAGGAAAGGAATGGAGCTTGCTTTTGGTGGATTAAATGCTGTGCTGAGAGATTATGCGCGCTTTGGACTGCTTTATATGAATGGCGGCAGTTATAATGGACAAGAGGTTGTTCCCGCCTGGTGGGTCAAAGATTCTGTTACTCCTGACTCA
Source organism: Syntrophomonadaceae bacterium (assembly GCA_007127255.1). Classification (GTDB taxonomy): domain Bacteria; phylum Bacillota; class Dethiobacteria; order DTU022; family DTU022; genus T3SED10-7. The sequence goes on from SKZS01000039.1 coordinate 21,639, forward strand.
CCCCATCTCATGCCCGGAAGAAAAGGGCCTGATCAAGAAGAACTAATGGGTTACGGTTACCAGTGGTGGCTGCCGGCAGACACAGACGGGGATTTTATGGCTATTGGAATCTACAACCAATACATCTGGATTCATCCCGAATTGGGAGTTGTAATTGTGAAAAGCTCAGCATATCCTGACTATGATTTGGATGGAACTCTTAAAACACGGGAGTCTATAGCGATGTTCAGAGCGATTGCTGAGGGAATTACCGAACAGTAGTTGAGCTTAATGCAACTGTACCCCATTATAGCTATGATATTTTCAACCCACTTGAATCCGCCATGATAGGGTATTTTAGAAGGCCGGGTTTGTATTTTGCAGTACTTATTGTGGATATATAAGCAACATAATCTTACGTACAGGTTTGAATCTTGGATAACTGCAAGAGCTGCAAATACTGATATGC
>SKZS01000091.1 GCA_007127255.1 Syntrophomonadaceae bacterium
ACCTGCCAAGGCTGCTGCTTCCGGCAACAGCAGGGATATTATATGTCTTTAGCAGCTCAACTAAATTTAAGATTTGTTTCTCCCAGATTTCCCGTTCCGGGGGCTGAAACCCTGCCATGGGGTAAACAAGGCCCAGCGTTTCATACTTTTCCAGGCCGAGCTGTCTGTAGGGCAGCAGCTGAACCTGTAAAACGTTTTTGCCCAGCCTGCCTGCTATAAAATCGGCCGTGGCCCTGATATTTTCCTCGTCGTCGTTGTGGCCAAATATGACAGGAATGCGGACGATCAGGGGTATTTTTCTTTGCGCCGTTTCTATAATATTTTGCAGGATTATTTCATTTCCAACACCGGTATACTCCCGGTGCTTGTGCGTGTCCATATGCTTGATATCGGTTATAACCAGGTCGACAAAGGGGTATATGCGCTCCAGGATAGATTGATCTACGTAGTGTTCTGTCTCCAGGCAGGTATGGATTTTCTGCCTGCGGCATTCTTGCAGTACGGCTAAGCTGAACTGCCACTGGACAAGTGGATCGCCGCCGGAGAGGGTAACTCCGCCGCCTGATTTATTGTAAAAATCGAGATCGGCCAGGATCTCCTCAACTACTTCTCCGGCGGTATAGCTCCTGCCCCATATGACCAGGGCGTCGGCAGGGCAGGCATCAGCGCAGGCCAGGCAGCGCGTGCATTTATCCCGGTCAATGGCGGTGACCAGGCCTTCTTCTACCATAAAGGAGTTGCCCTCTTCAGGGCAGGCCTCGAGGCAATAACCGCATTTTTTTACCCCTATACAGCGGGCTTTGTATACACCTACCTCCGGGTAAGGCCTTATATTTTCCGGGTTGCTGCACCAAATGCAGCGCAGCGGGCATCCTTTCAAAAATACTTCTGTGCGAATGCCGGGGCCGTCATGGACTGTAAACCTCTGAATATTAGTTACATAACCCCTGGTTTGCAGATCGCCTTGTCCCATATTATTTTATACAACTGCCTTATTTAAAGTTAGTTTAATCAATCAAATGACAGCTCGGTTCTACCCATGATGTCATACTGCAGGGGTTTGCTTAGCTCAACGAAGAAGGCGCTGTAGCCGGCCACCCTGACCAGCAGGTACTTGTACTCTTCCGGGTTCTCCAGGGCCCGTTCCAGGGTCTCCCTGCTGATAATGTTAAACTGGCTGTGCATTCCCTTGCGGTCGAAGTAAACCTCAAGCAGGGATATAAGATTGTCACGGCCGGCCTCCCCGGTGACGCAGGAAGGGGAAAATTTCCAGTTCAGCAGGGTGCCGTTGCCGGCCCTGATGTGGTCCAGCTTGGTTACCGACTTGGCTATGGCGCTGGGACCCCTGACATCGTGTGACCCGGCCCAGGTATGGACGGGGCCGAGACAGTCTGAAATGGGTTCCAGAGCTACCCTGCCATCGGCCGAGGCCCACTGGGTGAATCCCAAAGCAGTATTGGCCGAAACGGAATAGATTCCCGGCACATATTTGCCGCCGCGCGAGTTGGGCCGATCTTCTACATGCTTGCAGTAGGTATCGGTGGCAAACCTGGCCAGCTCGTCGGCGTAATCATCATCGTTGCCATAATGATGAACTTTTTCGCTGTTGACTAAGGCATAGAGCGCTTCTTCGCCGACCCAGTTATTTTCAAGAGCGTTAAGAAAGCGCTCGGCGGTAACTTTTTTCTGATCAAAGATGAGCTGTTTTATTGCGGCCATACCGTCGGCGGTGGTGCCTACCCCCACGGCCTGCGGACCGGTATAGTTATACCTGGCCCCGCCGGCGGAGATATCGATGCCTCTTTCGGTGCAGTCATCAATCAGGTTTGAAAGGTAAGGCAGGGGCTTTAATCTTTGATGGACGCGGTCCATCACTTCAATACCGCTGATCATCAAATCGACCCAGTAAGCCATCTGTTTGTCATAGGCTGCGAGGACCTGGTCAAAAGAATCGAAGTCGGTTAAGCTGCCGGTTTGCGGCCCCAGGCGTTTGCCGATGCCGCTGCACTTTTCCCAGCGGTCGCAGTGTTGACCACAGCCGATGCAGCGGCCGTCGTTGATGGCCAGTTCTAAAATCTTGGCGATATTAAAGTAGGAGGCATCATGCCAACCATATTCCTTGCCCCCGGCATCAATTTCCACGCACCCTACCACGTGATAATTCCTGGAGTCTTCCAGGGTTCGGCCGGTTCTTAGGGAGGCCGGGATGGCCGCCTGGTCGTTGAATACTTTCGGCTGTCCGGTACCGATACGGATTACGTTTACGGTCTTGACCTTTAATTCCCAGGGGGTGTTTTCATGCCAGCGCACGGCAATCCAGGGCGCGCCGGAGCGGGTATGGGCAGTGGCATCAAGGCACATGAAAGTGAGATCATTGGTAGCATCCTTTCCTTCCTGGTCGACACCGCCTAAGGTAATGCTGTCTCCGCCCATTCCCCGGCCGGAGTTGGCAATGACCGTCATCCGGTCCCTGAGTTTGGTCCACCAGAGATGCTTGAAGAAGTATATTTCGATTAGCTCCTGGACTTCTTCTTTAGTCATCTCTCCTGTTTCAATATCCCTCCGGTAAAAGGGCTCCATAAACTGGTCGAAACGGCCAATAGAAACCGAATGGCCGTTGCTTTCAATCAGGATAATTGTAGTGGCCAGGTATAAGAGCTGCAAGGCTTCCCAGAATGTGCGCGGCGGGTTTTCAGCCACCCACTGACAGTTGGCAGCCACTTTAAAAAGCTCCTGGCGGCGCTGCGGGTCTCTTTCTTTTTCCGCCATTTGCTCTGCCAGCGCTGCGTAGCGCCGGATATAGCCGGCGGCCGCCTCGAGGGTAATTATTTCAGCCCGGTAAAAATCTCTTTTAGCCTGGTTTTCAGCGTCGGACTGTTCGAGCTCGTCGATCTTTTCCTGAACCAGGCTGATTAGCCCGTTAAACCCATGGGTGAAAAGTTTTTCGTAATTGGCCTGGAGGTGGCCAATCCCTCCATACATGAAGAGGTTAAGCAGGTAAAATCCCTTTTCTAAGTTGGTGCCCTTTTTTTCATCATCGGACAGTTCGGAAATGATTACCTCGTCGATCGATTTGCCTTTCCAGTAATCCGCAATCTTTTTTAGATGCTTTTTCGATTGCCTGGACATGTAATACTGGTCGTGCAGTCTTTTTTCCAGGGGGTGGTTGTCAATTTCGTCCAGGACCCAGTTTAAAGAGTGCTCGGGAAAAATTGGCGCGCACTTGATCGGCGCCGCCATCTCACCGGCTATTAGTTCGTCTTCGCGAATACTTATCATAACGTTTTCCAGAACATTGGCCAGGGCCAGTGCACATTTAACAACCTTCGGCTCATGTTCGTTATTTTGGTAGGCTTCAGTTACCAGGCAGGCCCGGTGGTGATCTGCCGTAAACTCGGTTTCTAAAACCTTTTTTGCAAAGCGGTTAACCCGGGGGAAAGGTGAAGTATCTTTTCCCATATGCCCGTCTGAAACAGGCCACTCGTGATCGAAAGGAATAATCCCGATCGGTTTTTCTTGGACTGCAGACTCTCTACTCATTGCAGCACCCCGCTTTTCTGATACCGGCATTCTGGCCGGCCAGTTTTTTTTACTTAGCTTGCCTGCTTTGCTGTCATTATGGAAAGGGCTTTCGAAAACCAGGCAAAATCCTTAAAATTACCATCCACAACCAGCTTTCGCTCCGTCAGCGCGGCCAGCGAAGCTTCTTCATTGCCGGAGGTCATCACTTTAAAAGCTGTTTCCGGGTCATCCCAGACCATGGCAAAATCAGCTTCGTGCACCCCCGGAACTGAAGACACCTTGCCTCTGTTAAAGATGTAGAGCCTTCCCTGGCTGTTGTCTGCTGTTTTGATCTGGGCTTTTAAATTTTTATCCTTGATGTATTTAATGAAGGCCGGGTTCTTTTTTGAGGCGCCTCTTAACTTAACCGAAAGCAAATAAAGTAGAAGCTTAAATTTCATGACCCTCCTCCTCTTAATAGTAAGATAGCAAGATAGCGCTTTTATGTCAACTGAAAGACAAAGACAGGGGGACGTTTCTCCTGTCCCCTTTCTCTCAGCGGAAGACAGGGGGACGCTTCTCCTGTCTTCTTTTCGTTCTCGAAGAGACAGGAGAAACGTCCCCCTGTCCTTTCCCCGCGTCTTTGAGCATGTCAGCAACCTGTGCTGGGCACTTGAAAAATTCGACCTTCCTACCGATCTATTTTTTGACCAAAAGCCGCCCCTAAAAGGGCAAATAAAAAAAATGCTGCAACCGCCAGCCCAAGCCAAAATAATAAGGTCCCGCCCCAAACCGGGCTTACATAAAAGCTTGCCGTTAAAGCCACGACCATAGCTATACCGTAAAGCAGAACTTCTCTTTGTCTCCTATTCATTTTTGCCCCCATAAACCAGGAATTGTTCCAACTCTATCTTCTTTGCGACTGGTTGATAAACCTTTTTCCTGAAGCAGCTTGATTACTTTATTTTTTTGCTTATCGTAAATCTGGATATCTCCTTAGGGTTTTTACATTTAACATCAATCTTAATTAGTCTAACTGCCCTCGTGGCATTCAATCGTTTCTATGATCATATTACAAACATCGGTTTTTATTCTTTTCAAAGATAAGCTTAATCTATAAATCTATAGTGCCTTAGTCAAAATGGGAAAGTTTATCAGTAAGACAACTGGACGGTTAACTGTTATTAACAGGGGGTTATACAGATAGCATAAAAGGTTGGTGTCAACAACCCTGTCCCTTTGACACGCCAGGCTAAGGCACTCATACCGCCAACATCATTAATCGACATCATATATACCTAATGATACAATAACTAAAAATATCAATTATTCATTCACCCGGAGGTGGTAAGCCGATGAGACGAAAAATACTCATATTCACTTCTATCGCGGTCTTAATATTGTTAGGTTTGACAGCCTATTATATGATGCAGCAGGGCAGGTTTATTGACGAAACGGCTCGCGTTGACAAACCTATTGCTCAACCGGTCAGAGATGTAGAGCCAGTACTCGAGATAGTCGCTGAAGATCTGGGCCTTATCTGGGCGATTGATTTCTTGCCAGGCACTTCAAAATTACTGGCCACCGAAAATTCAGGCTCGATGTTCCTAATCGATACTGAGACACTCGAAGTTGCAGAGATTGCCGGTGCACCTGAGGTCGCATCAGGCGGACAGGGCGGTTTGCTTGATGTGACAGTATCGCCCGACTTTGAAGATGATAGCCTCATCTACCTAACATATTCTGCCTCGAATGAAGCGGGGGCCTCGGCAACCCACCTGGCCCGTGCGACGCTAAACTTAGATGAGCGAAGATTAAGCGGCATAGATGTGCTGTATGTCGCCGAACCTTTCCTGAGCGGCACGTCCCATTATGGATCCCGGGTAGTGGTACAAGGTGATTATCTATACATGACTATCGGTGACCGCGGGGACAAGAGCTTCGACAACCATGTATCACAAGATACGACCAATGTATTAGGCACAACCATTCGTCTGCTGCGCGATGGCACGATACCTGAAGATAATCCGTTTGTCGATGACGTAAGTGTGCGTGATGAAATTTACACTTATGGCCACCGCAACTCGCAGGGTATGACCATACACCCGGAAACTGGAGAGATCTGGCAAAGCGAGCATGGAGAAAATGACGGCGATGAGATTAATATCATTCGCGGGGGAAACAACTATGGGTGGCCGATAGCTACCTATGGTTGTAGCTATGCCACTGGACAAGATATCGGGGTCTTTCCTGAAGATCGTGATGACACGATTAACCCTGTGCATTACTGGGAGTGCGGCAGTGGCGGATTTCCACCAGCCGGTATGACCTTTTATGATGCCGATGGGTTTGCAGACTGGCAGGGCGACCTCTTTGTCGGCGGTCTGGCCGGTCAATACCTGGCACACTTCCGGGTCACCGGTGATGGACTTGAGGAACTTAACCCGCTACTTGCAGATGAAGGCTGGCGTTTCCGCGACGTTGCAGTCGGTTATCATGATGGTGCCATCTATTCTGCAGTTGAAGGGCGCAGCGTCTCAATCATTCGGATCGTACCCAAACCGGTCGAATGACCTCTGACCATATTACCTGATGCAGAGATAGTTATCTGCGTAAATTAAGAATAGAAGGTTTTTCAGTAAGACAACTTGAAAGGTTAACAGGCATCAACAGGGGAGTATACAGAAAACATCAAAGGTTGTTGTCAACAACCCCGTCCCTCTGACATACCTCTGACATAAGGTTCAATTAACCCGGCAAAGGGCAGAACGGGCTTAAAAATCTTCTTCAGGAATTTCGCTTAAGGCTTTTATATCAATGCCTTTTTGCAGCAGGGTCCGCCGGCGCAGTTCGAAATAAATTATGCCCAGGACCAGCCAGAGCAGGAAAAGATAGCTTAGAAAACTGCCCACGGGCATGGACCATAGGTCAATGAGCAGGATGGCCATAACAAGAAGGGCAAAAACTGCCCCAACTAAAACCGCTGTTTTAAGCCAGGGCCCCTTTAACTTAAAATGGGCAGCCCGGTAGGCTTTGGGAGCGCGCTGCGGCAGGCGCAGGGCAGCACCGAGGACGGGCATGAAAACAATAATGCCCCCTATTGAACCTAAAGCGGCAAATGCTTCAAGGTAACTTTCACCGAAAAGAAGAACAGATGAAGTAGAGACAATGTAAATAAATAATAAAAAACGATGAGGAGTTCTAAACCGCTCATTTATGCGGGCCAGGGAAGAGGGAAATATACCGTCAGCTGCCATCACCAGCAATGACTTCGTCCCCCACATAAAGCCGGCATTAAGTGTTGTTACTATGGCCAGAAGACCCCCGCCAAAAATGAAAAACGCCAGGCCGCCTTGATGCATGAATGCGGCCGCAGCCACCGCCAGGGGTTGGCCGGCGGTTTCTGTCCAGGGCAGCACTCCTACTGCGGTTACCGAAACAAACAAGTAGAGAATAGTAACCAGCGGAATAGAGACCATGAATGTTCTTGGTATTGTCCTGCCGGGATCTTTTATCTCGCCGCCAAGCTCGACAACGGCATTGGCCCCGAGGTGGGTAAAGGTAAGTATAGAAGCGGCAATTAAAAATCCGTAGGTGCCGCCCGGCAGCAG
>SKZS01000001.1 GCA_007127255.1 Syntrophomonadaceae bacterium
GGTGTGGATGTGCCAATCACAGTAGTTTTACAGGTGACTGATACAGAACCCGGCGTAAAAGGAGATACTGCATCGGGAGCGTCAAAGCCGGCCACAACTGAAACCGGATTGGTTGTCCAGGTCCCGCTGTTCATTAACAGCGGAGATCTTATTAAAATTGATACCCGGACAGGTTCTTATATTGAAAGGGCTTAAGATGTAAATATTAACTTAAGGGAGGGAACCCGAATGACTGAAGATTTGAAAGCGCGTGTATCATATTTGAGAGGTTTTACCGAAGGGTTGGAACTGGGAGAGGAAAGCAAGGAACAGAAGGTGCTGCACCGTATTATCGATCTGCTCGAAGATATGACCGATGAAATCGAACAGTTAAGCGTAGATTACGAGGAGCTGTTTGAGTACACAGAGGCGATAGACGATGATCTGACGGAAATGGAAGAGGATTTCTACGAGGATGCAGAAGGTGTTGATGATGACTATGACGATTACCTGGATGAATTTGAAGGCGGTTTTTCGATGGAATGTCCAAACTGCAGGGAAATCGTAGTTGTCGATGACGATCTTTTGGATCAAGATGCGTCAATTGAGGTTACCTGCCCCGGATGCGGTGAAGTAGTCCTGGTTGATGATGAAGAATGGGATATGGATATCGAAGAGATGCCTGAAGAAACTGACGGCAAAGAATAATTTTACTGAAAATGACCCAGCTGTAAACTTAACATAAAGCCTCCGGTTCCTGCCAGGTTCAGGAGGCTTTGCAACAGAGAAAAGCAGGCGATTTAGGCCTAAACGGTTTGAGCCTTAAATTGAATAGATTGTTCGATTCTGTTATAATTAAAAGAGAAGAAAACTGTTGTGTCAGGTTATTCTAATGGGAGGTATCATCATATGACTGAAGAAGGAATCCGTACATTACCGACCGAATTGGGCGTTGTGAAAATTGCCGATGAAGTGGTATCAATAATAGCCGGCCTTGCTGCTACTGAAATTGAAGGAGTTTCTTCAATGAGCGGTGGGATTGGCGGAGGTATAGCTGAAGTTCTCGGACGTCGTAATTTCTCCAAGGGAGTCAGGGTGGAGGTAGGCACAGAAGAGGCGAAAATCGAAATATTTATTATAGTAAACTACGGAGTGCGCATTCCTGATGTGGCCTGGGATATTCAGGAGTCAGTCAAAAATGCCGTTGAAACCATGACCGGCCTGAATGTTACCCATGTCAATGTTCATGTCCAGGGCGTTCACTTCCCCAAAACTGAAGAAGAACTGGAAGAAGAAACTGAAGAAGTCGAAACTGAAGCAAAGAATGAATAATTAATCCGATTCAGCATAGATAAGGGGGAGTAAGCATGAAAGCAGTTATCCGTTTTTTCGCGATATTTATAGCGCTCCTGCTAATAGGAGCCGCACTATTCCTTGTTATTATTAACTATAATGTGATCCCCGGTCTGGCAGAAGCAGTTATGCTGCCCGCATGGGCGGAAGAAAATGTAATATTAGTCGCAGCCGCAGGTTTATTGCTTATTGCCCTGATCCTGCTGGCATCGGGTTTTCGCCCTTCCAAAAAACCCGGCAGCGGCACGCTCAAAAGCAGCGAATATGGAGAAGTATTAATTTCGGTTTCTGCTCTTGAAAATATGGTCCTGAGGATTGTCCAGCAAACAAAAGGGATTAAGGACGTCAGCCGGGATGTCAGGTTTACATCCAATGGGCTGGTTGTTAATATCAAGATCAGCGCTATGCCTGATGTTTCTCTACCGGGCGTTATTGAGGAACTGCAGGAAAAAACGAAGAAACACCTGGAGGAAATTACCGGCATCTCTGTTCGTGAAGTAAAAGTGCTGGTTGACAGCGTTAATATGGATCAATCCGCTTCCAGTTGATTAAGCGGATAACAGATAATAAGGGGGCGCATATTTTGACAGAATATAACTGGTGGCTTTTTCTAAATAAACACTGGGGAAAAATATTAGGTGGAGTTCTTGGCCTGATCTTCGCCCTGCTGGTAATCAATATTGGTTTCTGGTGGAGTGTGTTTATTTTTCTCTGTGTCGGTATCGGGTTGTTGATCGGGTGGAGGCTGGAAGTTAGCAAAAATGCCGGTCTGTACCTGAGGCGTATATTTGCGCCGAAAGATGAAAGTTAATTAATACAGGTTTTTTTTGAACTAAACAGCCTTTTAAGGTTGCAGGGAACAATCTGCTCTGGTTTAATTTAAGCCTGTTAATCTACTTGCTCCTGTTGGACGGGGCACCTGATTTTTTAAGCATTATGGAGGTACAATACTATTGTCCCGTCGGTTAGCCAGAGAAATTGCATTCAGGGCCCTTTTTCAGGTTGATGTCGGCAAATGCCGGTCAGAATTGGCTTTAAAGCATTCGCTTGAAGGTTACAGTTTCAGCAGCAGCGAAGAGCAATTCATCAATGAACTGGTTTTCGGGGCTGTAGATAAATGTTCGGTGCTTGATGATTTGATCAGAAAGCACCTGGTTAAGTGGGAACTGGAGAGGTTATCAGCCGTAGACCGTAACCTATTACGCCTGGCCTTGTTTGAGATTGTTTACAGGCCTGATATTCCGCCTGCGGTTTCCATTAATGAAGCCCTGGATTTAGCAAAAAAATATGGCAGCAGCGGAGAAGCGGTCGGTTTTATCAATAGTGTCCTTGATCGTGCTGTAGGAGAAGCCCTTGACAAAGAATCTTGATCGCTTAACGGCTTTGGGCCTCGACACCTCGGCATACACCACATCCCTGGCCCTGGTCGATCTGGATGAAAAGCTTATATATGAGAGAAGGATACCCCTGCCGGTTAAGGAAGGCAGCCTGGGGTTGCGCCAGTCAGAGGCAGTGTTCGCCCACCTTTCTAATCTGCCTGCTTTGTATGGCGAGCGTCGGGATTTATTCAGGGAGAGGGTTTTAACTGCCGTCGGCGCTGCCGTTAAACCGCGGCCGGTGGAAGGTTCATATATGCCTGTATTTAAAGTTGGTGAGGCCTTTGGTCTGTTTCTAACCCGGACCATGGGTCTTTTTTATTTGTCCTCCACTCACCAGGAAGGTCATGTCCAGGCGGGAATCTGGTCGGCAGGTTTGCCTGCGGGTAGATACTTAATTCTGCATCTTTCCGGGGGAACCACGGAAATTCTTTCGGCATTAGAAGCGTCCCCGGGTAAGTTTGAAATTGAACTTTTAGGCGGCAGTACAGACCTGAATGCCGGCCAATTCATTGATCGGCTTGGTCAGGCCCTGGGCCTCGGTTTTCCTGCCGGACCGGAACTGGAAAAGATTGCAGCAAAAACAGAAAATGAAGGGTTGTCGCTACCCCTGGCAGTTAAGGGTAATGAAATCAGTTTTTCCGGACCGGCCAGCCAGGCGGAAAGACTCTTGCAGCAGGGTTGCGACCGGGTCGAGCTGGCCAGGGCGATAGAAAAATGTATTGCCGATACCCTGGTTGCGGCAGTTAAAAACATATCTGCAGGTAACCGGAGAAATGATGGCATCCTGGCCGTGGGAGGAGTGACGGCTAACTGCTATATCAGGAAGCGCTTAAAAGAAAAACTGCCATCTGAAAAAATATTTTTCGCCCGGCCTGAATATGCTTCCGATAATGCTGTCGGTCTGGCTATCCAGGCTGTGCGCGCATATAAATATGCTTCAATGATTGAAAAAGATTAAGAGGAATTTATAAAAAAATGCCGAAGAAATTACTTAGCAAAAAGAAACCATTCTAAAAAGCAATAGCTGCACCAGGCTATGTGATTTTGTGGGAAGAGAGAGGGATAAATGTCCAAGGTATTTTTTAGCAGCTGGAACGGACAAATAGTTGATGAGCGGGAAAAAGCATTAGATGAACGTATCGAACTCCGGGATCTTGACATCCCCGAACATTTTGACAGGAAAGAATTAAAGGCGATGATTGGCTGGGCGGGCTTGATTATAGCCGATCCGGAAATTAATGTAGTTGAAGCTTTAAAGGAATATTTTAAAAATGTCCAGGATAAATCCTGCGGCCGCTGTATCCCCTGCCGGGCAGGAAGCAAAGTAATTGCAGATCGTTTGGAAACGATCAGTACAGGTGAAGGGAGCGAAGGCGACCTTTTATTTTTAAAAGAAATGGCGACCCTGATTAAAAACGGCTCCCTATGTGAACTGGGCATTTCTTCACCGGTTCCCCTGCTGCACGCACTTGAATATTTTGAAGAAGATTTTCTGGCCTTAATTAACGGGACAAAGACGGCCGGTGATAACAGCTATGAATATCATCCGATTTTGACTGCTCCTTGTCAAAACGGTTGTCCTGCGCATATCAATATTCCCAGGTATATTACCTGCATTAAAGAAGGAAACTACGAGGAGGCCCTGGCCGTGAACCGGGAAAAGACTCCCCTGGTCGGGACCCTGGGCCGGGTATGCATTCATCCCTGCGAATCAAACTGCAACCGCCAGCCTTACGACCAATCTTTGTCGATCAGGCTGCTTAAACGTTTCGCTGCAGATTTTGGGGCGAAAAACAACTATGACCGGGAACGGTCTTACCCGCTGCCGGCGCCTGATGCGGATCGGGTTGCTATTGTCGGTGCAGGGCCTGCCGGTTTGAATGCAGCTTATAAGCTGGCGCAAAAAGGTTACGCTGTGACGATATATGAAGCGCTGCCCGTAGCCGGAGGTATGCTTGCTGTTGGCATTCCCAGCTACAGGCTGCCGCGTGATATTTTGAATGCTGAAATTGGCCTGGTTGAAAGCCTTGGCGTGAAAATAATCTATAATACCAAAGTTGGTGTAGATATCACCCTGGATCAGATCTGGGCGGAAGGATACAAGGCTATCTTTATCGCCAGCGGTCTTCATGACAGCGCCACCATGGGCTGTGAAGGTGAGGATGCCTGTTACTACGGGTATATGCCCGGGGTTGAGTTTTTACGTAAAATAAACCTTGGCGAGACGGTCGATCTTGGCGAGAGCGTGGCAGTAATCGGGGGTGGAAATGTGGCCATGGATTGCGCCCGTTCTGCCGTGCGGCTGGGGGTCAAAGAAGTACACCTGATCTACCGGCGCAGCAGGACTGAAATGCCTGCCAACAAGGCGGAAATTGATGCTGCGGAAGAAGAGGGCATTAAATTCCATCTCCTGGCCAACCCAACCTGCATTCTTGAAGAGAAAGGCGCTGTAAGCGGGATGGAGTGCGTAAAAATGGAACTCGGTGAACCTGATTCCAGCGGCCGGCGCCGTCCGATACCGGTTGACGGTTCTGAATTTATTCTTAGTTCCGATACTGTAATTCCCGCTATCGGGCAGGTGGCAGATTTTTGCTTCCTGAACGAGGACTGCGGTATGGAGGTAACCAGGTGGGGCACACTGAAGGTTGATGAGGAGACAATGGCCGCTTCCACTCCCGGTATTTTTGCCGGAGGCGATGCGGTTCTCGGGGCAAGAACAGTTATTGAAGCAATTGCCACAGCAAACCGTGCCGCCGAAGCTATTGACAGCTACATTCGGGAAGGAAAAAGCACTGTTGGAAATAATTACAAGCTTGAGAAACACATTGAAGATTTAGGTGTTTACAGGGAGGAAAATGTGCCTGCAATAGTTGGCGGCAGGAAACGCCTGGAAGAAGAAGTGATGCCGGTGGCTGAGAGGATGCAGGGCTTTGCGGAAGCAGAACTCGGCTTTAAATGTCCTTCAGTCTCTATTGCGGAAGCCGAGCGATGTGTTTCCTGTCTGCGCCTCGGACTGGCCGTCGTTTCTCCGGGGAGGAAAAATGATGACTAAAACAGTTGGATTACAAATTAACGGAAAAAAAATATATGCTGAAGAGGATGCAACCATATTAGAGGCTGCCAGGCAAAACGGGATAACTATCCCGACACTCTGCTATCACCCGCGACTGCAGCCTGTTGGTCACTGCCGGCTTTGTATCGTTGAAGTAGAAGGAATTGACCGGCCTGTGACTTCATGTGATAACCCTGTGCAGGAGGGCATGATTGTTGCCACCGATACGGCGGAGCTGACAACAATGCGCAGCGCAATACTGGAACTTGCGCTGGCCACGCATCCCTACAAAGACTGCCTGACCTGCGTGCGAACAGGAACCTGTGAGCTGCAAAATAATGCTTATGCCTTTCAGGCAAATCTTCCCGAACAGCTTGAACGAGATGTTCCCACCGGGGATGAAGATGCCGATGACAATCCTTACCTGGTCAGGGATGAAGAAAAATGCATACTTTGCGGCAGGTGTATACAGGTGTGCCGCACCGGCCCGGGCCGTTTTGTCTATGAGATGATCGGAAGCGGGGTCAACACAAGAGTTGTTCCATACCGTAACGGCAGGGTGGTCAGCCTGGAAGAGGCTGGCTGTATCTTTTGCGGTCAGTGCGTCGATGTCTGCCCGGTAGCCGCCCTGACTGAAAAAGGCAGAAGCAGGGGCGGCAGAGAATGGGATCTTGCTGCCGTTGAAGGTGTTTGTATAGAGTGTTCCCTGGGTTGTTACCTCGAAAGACAGGTTTACAACGGAGAGGTCATAAAAGTTACCGTTCCCGCTGAAGGCGACAAGGTGAGTTGGCTCTGTTTAAAGGGGAAATATGGACACCACAGAGAAAACGGTCATACCCGGTTAACTAAAACATTGAGGCTTAACCGGGAAAGCGGCAAATATAGTGAAATTACTTCTGAAGATGCCCTTAAGGAGGCTGCTGAAAAATTTATCGAGTTAAAAAATAACCATGGTCCGGATTCACTGGCCGTACTCGCGTCTGGGCAGCTCAGTATTGAAGAAAACTACCTGCTTCAAAAACTGGCCCGTGAGGTTCTGGGCACCGCCAACGTCGATCTGGGCGCTGAGCCGGCCTGGATAAAGGCTTTCAGTGAGATGAAAGATATTACAGGGTCCGGATCTTTAGGGCCTACACCTCTTGAGCTCAGCAAGGCTGATACAGTTGTAATAATCGGCTCCGGTTTGGAAGAAAGCCACCCCGTTGCCGATATGGCCATTGCCAGGGCAGGACGTTTCGGCGACGCTGTGCTTATCAGGACTTCGCCGGGAATTGAAGATCCATCGGCCTGGAGCGGTATTA
>SKZS01000153.1 GCA_007127255.1 Syntrophomonadaceae bacterium
CATTAAGTCAGATAATTTAAACAAATATCCGTAATTTGCCAGGAACAATTATACTACAAACGTAACACAGATTCCAGCTTCAGCAAAAATATCTTTAGCTAAGTCGTCAGGATAATTCCCTTCCAAAACTATTGCACTGATCCCTGCATTAACCAGCATTTTAGCGCATACTGCACATGGATAGTGAGTACAGTATAAAACAGAATCTTTAATAGCGACCCCGTGAATCGCCGCCTGGATAATGGCATTCTGCTCGGCATGGAGACCGCGGCACAATTCGTGTCTTTCACCAGAAGGCACTTCCAACTTCTCCCTCAGACAGCCAACTTCCCTGCAATGACTGAGTCCACTGGGAGTCCCGTTATAGCCTGTAGAAAGAATCCTTTTGTTATATACAAGCAGAGCGCCCACCTGCCGCCTTAAACAGGTCGAACGAGTGGCAACTACTGCTGCTATTTGCATAAAATAGTGATCCCAACCCGGACGCTCTGACAATGGGCCACCTCTTTCTAGTTAAGCTGTACCGAAAAGACGATCGCCTGCATCTCCTAATCCCGGAACGATATAGGCTTTTTCATTTAGTTTCTCATCAATGGAAGCCAGGTATATTTTTACATCAGGGTGGCTGGCAGTAATTGCCTTAATCCCTTCCGGCGCAGCAATCAGGCTGAGCAACCGAATGTTTTGTACGCCTGCTTGCTTTAATAGTGTAAGGGCATGAACAGCAGAACCGCCGGTAGCCAGCATTGGTTCAAGTAAAAAACAATCCACGTCATTAATATCAGGGGGCAGATTATTATAATACTCTACCGGAACATGTGTATCATGATCACGATAAAGGCCAATATGACCTGCCCGGGCATAGGGAAAAAGCTTCAAGGCCCCCGGCACCATGCCTAACCCGGCCCTGAGCACGGCAACAAAAACAGGTTCCGCCTTGCTTATTACCGTCCCCTTGCAGGGTCCAACCGGCGTGACGATGTCTACTTCAACTGTATCCATATCGCGGACAGCCTCAAAAAGCAAAAGGGCGGTAATTTCCTCTACAAGACCGCGAAACTGCCAGGTTTCAGTTTCTAAACGCCGGCACTGGGTCAACTTGTGCTGAACCAGGGGATGATTGACAACAACTACATCTTCCAAGTCATATCAGCTCCTATCCTTAGATTTTTTAATAAGCGGGAAATTCTAAACAGATATTCTCTACGCTCCGCTTTACATCATCCAGGTTTCTGCTGTTAAAACGGGACGCTATAGTTTTTTCAATTAAGCCGGCAATTTGACGCATCTGTTCAGGTGTCATCCCTCGGGAAGTCAGGGTCGGCGAGCCAAGCCTTATACCGCTGGGGTTGTTGGCTCCCCTGGGGTCATAAGGTATTACATTTTTGTTAACTATTATACCGACTTCTTCAAGCAGCTTTTCAGCTTCCATGCCGGATATATCTTTATTGCGTAAATCAACCAGGACCAGGTGTGTATCGGTCCCACCGGTGACAAGAGTAAAATCCAGTTCCGCTAAAGCCGCGGCCAAAGCAGAAGCATTGGCCAGGACATTTTCCTGGTAAGTTACAAAATCCGGCAGCTGGGCCTCCTTGAAGGCAACAGCCTTGGCTGCAATAATGTGCATCAGGGGTCCGCCTTGCAACCCCGGAAAAACTGCCTTATCAATCTCCGAAGCATATTTATGACGGCAGAAAATCATCCCGCCACGCGGACCGCGAAAAGTTTTATGTGTGGTAGCGGTAACTATATCTGAACATAAAACAGGATTGGGATGCACACCGGCGGCAACCAGGCCGGCTGTGTGAGCCATATCTACCAGGAAAATAGCTCCTATTTCCCGGGCAATATCAGCAAAGCCTTCAAAATCAATGCGACGCGGGTAAGAACTGGCTCCGGCAATGATCAACCTTGGTCTAACCTCATGCGCTACTTTCCTCACTTCTTCAAGATTAAGCAGGCAGGACCCAGGTTCTACTTTGTAACTGAAAGACTGATAGTAGCGCCCGGAAATGTTGACTTTACTACCATGTGTCAGGTGCCCGCCATGGCTGAGATCCATTCCCAGGATCCGATCTCCCGGCTTAAGCATAGCCAAAAATACTGCCATGTTAGCCGATGTTCCTGAATGAGGTTGAACGTTGGCATGTTCTGCGTTAAACAATTCCCCTGCTCTTTCACAAGCCAACCTTTCAGCCTGGTCTACACAATTGCAGCCGCCATAATAACGAGCGCCTGCATAACCTTCCGCATACTTATTGGTTAAAACCGAACCCTGGGCTTCGAGAACTGCCCTGCTGACCAGGTTTTCAGAAGCAATCAAAATTAAGTTTTCCTGCTGCCTTTTCGTTTCGGCAGCTATGGTTGAATATATTTCCGGATCTGCCGCCTGGAGCGGTTCACGATTTAATTTACTGCTTGCTGTGCTCATCTGTTTCTATCAGCTCCACTATTAATTTTCCAGTAATGATATTTTATCTAAACGCCGCATGTGCCTGCCTCCATCAAACGAGGCGCTGAGAAATGATTCAACTATATCTACAGCCAGACCCGGTCCGACAACCCTTGAGCCCATTGTTAACACATTGGCGTTATTGTGTTCACGGGCACAGCGGGCACTGTAAGCCTCGCTGCAAAGAGCCGCCCTGATTCCTTTATGCTTGTTTGCAGCTATCGACATGCCAATTCCTGTTCCACAAATCAGCACCCCATATTCATATTCCCCGGACAGCACAGCATTTACCACTAAAACAGCTATGTCTGGATAATCAACACTATCCTCGGATAGCACACCATAATCTTTATATAGCCGACCATATTCGTGTAAATGCCCGATTATGCTCTCTTTTAACATAAATCCGGCATGATCACTCCCCAGGGCTATTTTCATGCGGCGAACCCTCCTTCAATTTCAAAGTAATCTTCTTTACACAAGCACGTATCTCCTCTAACACCTGATGGTATTTTTCCGGACCGTAACTTGCAGGGTCCTCTAAATCAACACCATCCCGGGTCAAATCGGCGAACTCTTTTAACAAAAATGTTTTATTGGCTGCCCTGGGAAAACGGGCCAGTAGTTGACGTTGATGATCACTTGTCATTACCAGGATAATATCAGAATCATCAATTAAGTCATAGTCAAGCTGTTTCGAAATATGCTTATTGAGTCCCGGATGTTCGGCACCAAAAAACTTTCTAACCGGTTCAGAGGCCTTTTCTCCTGCAGCTGCAGATAAGCCGGCCGATGATACCTCAACATTAAATGGCAAACTAGTCTCAGACAGCTCTGCATTTAAAAGTGATTCTGCCATTGGACTGCGGCAAGTATTGCCGGTGCAAACGAAAAGGATTTTTAACATTACTAACCTCCATTTCAAACTTAAACCTTAATTGTCCTTGCAGCTGCTTTCCTGAGCCGATTCATCACCGCTAAGCCGAGACCCGCGGTTTCAGTCTCTTCTGCCAGGATTAAATCGACCTTTCGAGCATCCAGCTGGCGGAGAGTTTGAAATAATTTCGCTGCCAGCAATCCTGCTTCAATTTCTGGCGAGAAATTGGGCTGTTTAGTAAAGTTCAACATGCCGACAACAAATCCCTTTCTGTTGTAATGGCAAGCGAGGCTGTTAAGAAGCCTGCGGCGCCTGTTTATTGCTCCGGTAACCAGAATCAGCGGGGCCAGGGGGGAATAGTGACGGTACCTCATGCCCGGAGATGAAGGTTGTTCGATATTTGCACCGCTACCTGCCAATCGAATATGGCAGCCTAATGTTTCTTCAAGCCGTTCACGGGACAATCCTCCCGGCCTGAGGATGACAGGTTCTGAACCTGTTAAATCAAGGACCGTTGATTCGACGCCAATGGCACAAACATTGCTTTTTATAACGGCATCAATTCGGCCGGAGAGATCTTCTAAAACATGCCTGAAGTCTGTCGGGCTCGGTCTGCCAGACCAGTTCGCACTCGGGGCAGCTATCGGCACACGTGATAACCTGATTAAATTGAGAGCAACCCTGTGATCGGGCATACGTACAGCTACGGTTGGCAGTCCGGCACTAACTACTTCCGAAATATTTTCAGATCTCTGCAGCACAAGGCTTAATGGACCGGGCCAATATTTTTCAATTAGCAAGTAAGCGGTGTCAGGAATCTCGCGAGCCACTGATCTCAGCTGCTTTTGGTCTGATAAATGAACAATCAGGGGATTATCAGGTGGCCGTCCTTTCGCAGTAAATATTTTTTTTACTGCTTCAGTATCGGTTGCTGATGCACCAAGTCCATATACAGTTTCGGTGGGGAAAGCTACCAATCCCCCCCGCCTTATTATCCTGGCAGCCCTGGCAATGGAGTTTTTATGATCACTGAGCAGCAGGGTCCCTTTTATCCGAATCATTGAACGACTCATTAAGTATTCCTCATCTTTCAGGCAGAGAAAGCAGTGGTTTTATTTTAGGATTTCTCTTCGAGGACCAATTCAGCAATGTTCTTGGCATGATCAGCTACTCGCTCTAGATTGCTCAGGAGATCGAGATAAATAACTCCGGCTGACGGATAGCATTTTTTTGTATTAATCCTTTCAATATGCTCATTACGCAGTTTCTTTTCCTGTGCATCAACTTCATCATCCTTAAGAATTACCCGGCTGGCCAGTTCCGGATCATTATTCTCAAAGGCTGACAAAGCATCCTCCAGCATTAATCTGATCTTGTCATAAAAATCACTAATTTCTTCCAGGGCCGTAGCGGAAAATGGCAGCCTCTCTTCAACTTTCATTTCACCCAGTTGCATTATATTCTCAGCGTGATCACCAATCCGCTCAAGATCATTTGCCGAAGACATAAGATTTCCAATAAATTTAGTTTGTTGTTGAGACATGGAATGCTGAGACAGATCGGAGAGGTAAACATTAATTTCTTTTTCAAGGCCGTCAATTAGATCTTCCATCTGTACTATATGTTTTATTTTTTTTAGATCATTTTTCAAAAATACCTGCATCGCCTCATCTAGCATTTCCCGGGCGATACCGGCCATACGAAGCAATTCCTGTTTAGCGCCGCCAAGCGCTACGGCCGGAGTTTTAAGGATACGCTCATCCAGATACTTGGGGCCAAAATCCATTTTTTCATCTTCCCCGGGCACAATGTAGGTAATTAAGCGGGTAAAATATTTAAGAAATGCGATAAATATAATAGTGTTAAGAAGGTTAAATGCGGTATGCGTGTTAGCTACCTGGCGGGGTACAGTAGTTGCAGTATGCATAATAAGCTCGGTAAACGGTCCCAGTATGGCCAGGGCCAGGGCTACCCCAAGAATATTAAATAAAACATGAGCAAGAGCAGCACGTCGTGCAGCTACATTAGCCCCAATACTGGCTAAAATTGCAGTGAAACTGGTCCCGATATTTGTTCCTAAAACCAGGGGGACAGCTGCATCAAAGGGAATTAAATCCTGAAGGGTCATAGCTATGATCACACCGGTTGCGGCACTACTGCTTTGAATGAGAGCAGTAAATACAGCTCCGGCCAGGATGCCCAGTATTGGATAGGCGCTGAATTGAACCAGCATATTATGGAAAGCATCCAGATCCCTCAGCGGCATCATGCCGGTTGACATAGTAATCATGCCCAGGAAAAGCAAACCGAAACCGAGCACTGTTTGTCCAATATAACGATGAAAGCGGCGCCTGCCAAAAAAATTTAAAAGGGAGCCAATACCAATTGCAGGAAAAGCGATTGCTCCAATATCAAAAGAAATTATCTGTGCTGTAACCGTTGTCCCTATATTGGCTCCAACGATTACGCTTATTGCCTGTGAAAGATTCATTAATCCGGCATTTGCAAATCCGACAACCATAACAGAAGCTGTACTGCTGCTTTGAACGAGGAATGTAACCAGAACTCCGGTTAGCACTCCTATCACCGGCTTATTAGTTAATACTTCAAGTATACGGCGAAATCGATCACCTGCCGCTTTTTGCATGCCGGAAGCCATAATCTGGATGCCAAACAAAAACAGACCCAGGCCACCGATAGTGCTAAAAGCTATATCCCAGAACAATAAGCTGCCCCTCCATAAAAGGGTTATTTGACATGCATTGATCCTGCTTAAAACATTATAAGTTAAAGCGGACCTATTATCAATTTTAATTCTTCAGTTTAGCCTTACCTGCAAAAGCCGTTATATAGTTCTCTATAACAGTAGAAAATCCTTCTTAAAAAAATTAATTTAAATTTTAACGCTTCATGAAAAATTTCAAGCATATCATAATTCATATAATCGAGGTATGCTATAATCACTTTATCAAGGGTGGAGGTGGTTTGCTGTGGCAGGACTAATTCGCTTCGGTATATCAATGGAAAATGATTTATTAGAACGTCTGGATCAAGAAATTGTTAAACGCGGTTATCCAAATCGCTCAGAAGCAATTCGGGATTTGATTCGCAATCAACTGGTCGAACTGGACTGGTCTCAAGATGATGAAGAAGTAGCAGGCACTATTACAATTATCTATAACCACCATGTCAGGGGCTTAAGCGACCTGCTGCTGGAACTCCAGCACGACCATCATGATATGATTATTTCGGTAATGCATGTCCACCTGGAGCATGACCACTGCCTGGAAGTTATGGTTATAAAGGGGAAGGCTTCTGAAGCAAAAGATCTTTCTAGCAGGCTAATCGGGGTTAAAGGAGTTAAACACGGAAAGCTAACCATTACTTCAACAGGTAAAAGATTAAAATAGAAATCTAGTTTTGTATCGACACACTTCCCGCTTAGGCAATTTCTCCCTCTAAAACGCGAGGGTGGCCGGCCAGATCCTGGTTAAAGGTTATCGTGCTAAACAGACCTGTTTGCAAGCACATTTCCTCTACAGCGTCTTTTTGTCCGGCCCCGATTTCAAGAAGTACCAGGGCAGGCTTTTGGACAAAACCAGACAGTTCTTTTAGGATAGCACGGTAACCGTCAAGCCCGTCTGCCCCGCCATTCAGCGCTTCAAGTGGTTCATAATCTTTTATGCCCCGCGGCAGGATATCCAGATCTTGATGGCTTAAATATGGCGGGTTTGAAACCACAAGGTTAAAAAGCGGCCGCGGCTTGAAACACCGCAGGGCCGAAAGGTAACTGCCCTGAACCAGTTTTACCTTATCCAAAACCCGGTGCTCGGCTGCATTTTGCCTGGCCAGTTCTAATGCATCAGAGGATATATCTACGGCCCAAACCTCGATACCTGCTATTTTCAAGGCCAGTGTCACTGCCAATGCACCACTGCCGGTTCCGATATCAATGCAACGAATTTTGGTAAGATCTTTTTGTTTCTGCAGGGTACTCCAGTGCAGGGCCCTTTCAATAAGCATTTCCGTTTCCGGACGTGGAATCAAAACACTTTTATTAATACTAAAACGGTAACCGTAAAAATATTTTTCTCCAAGGATATAGGCTGTCGGTTCTAAGGCACACCTCTTCTCCACAGCATCCTGATAGAGAGTGTTCATTTCAGGAGATAGCTTCCACTTTCTGTTTAAAATTATTTGAAGGCGATCGGTTTTCATCAAACCGGCAAGCAATATTTCCGCTTCGATCCGTGCCTGCGCCAAACCAGCCTTCTTTAAGCGAAAAGAAGCCCTTTGCAGAGCTTCTTCAATCGTAGTCATCTTCAAATGCCTTTTATGCTCCCGTTTCTTTTAGTTTTTCAGCTCGTTCATTAGCAATTAATTCCTCAACAATATCATCCAGTTCACCAGCTAAGACTAAATCAAGTTTATGCAGGGTCAGATTAATGCGATGATCAGTTACCCTGTTCTGGGGAAAGTTATAGGTACGTATCCTTTCACTGCGATCCCCGCTGCCAACCATGGTTTTTCGGGTTTCGGCCAACTCGGCAGTTTGTTCAGAAATATATTTATCTAAAAGCCTGCTGCGCAGGATACGCATCGCTTTTTCCTTATTCTGAAGCTGTGATTTTTCGTCCTGGCAACTGACAACAACACCGGTAGGCATATGGGTAATACGCACAGCAGATTGGGTCGTATTAACACTCTGTCCTCCGGGGCCCGTTGCGCAAAAAGTATCCACCCTTAAATCCTGGGGATTGACTTCTACTTCAACATCTTCTACCTCAGGCAGAACAGCAACGGTTGCGGCAGAAGTGTGGATGCGTCCTCCTGACTCAGTTGTCGGAATACGCTGCACCCTGTGAACCCCGCTCTCATATTTCAGGTAGCTGTAAGCTCCTCTGCCGCCCACTCCAAGGATCACTTCTTTATAGCCGCCTATATTGGTAGGGTGCGAATCAACTATTTCTACTTTATATTTTTTCCGCTCAGCAAAACGGGCATACATTTTTAATAAATCTGCAGCAAAGAGCGCAGCTTCATCTCCGCCGGTACCGGCTCTTATTTCAATGAAAACACCCTTATCATCATATGGATCCCTGGGCAAAAGAAGTTCTTTTAATTCCGCCTCGACTTTTTCTTTTTCTGTCACTAAAGATTCAACTTCTGAGTTTAAATAGTTAGACATCTCCGCTTCTGTGCTATCCGCCCGCATCTCTTCTGCTTCCTGAACTTCCCGCTCGATCTCCTTTAACCGGCGAAATAGATCAACAAGTGGAGATACCGAAGCCATCTCCCGGGACATTTTCAACCACTCATCACGGTCATCCATGACATTTGGATCACTTAGCTGTTGTTCAAGTTCCTTATAGCGTTGTTCTATCATTTCAAGCTTTTCATACATTTGGGGTCACCTCAAATAGATACAACATAAACAGTCAGCAAAAATAAGCCCATGCCGATCGCACTAAAAAAGGAGCAGAGCACGCATGCCCTGCTCCCAGGTCTACATTCCATATTTACGCTTAAAGCGCTCTACG
The DNA here is from genome assembly GCA_007127255.1 of Syntrophomonadaceae bacterium. Lineage (GTDB taxonomy): Bacteria > Bacillota > Dethiobacteria > DTU022 > DTU022 > T3SED10-7. The sequence continues at coordinate 8,870 of SKZS01000153.1, forward strand.
CGCCCGCCGGTATCAACAAATTTCTGCTTACCGGTAAAAAAGGGATGGCACTTTGAACATATTTCCACTTTAAGGGTTTCACTGGTTGAACCTGTTTCAAAAGTTTCGCCGCATGCACAGGTAACGGTGGTGCAGTGATATTTTGGATGTAAATCTGACTTCATTTGCTTATACCTCCTTCTTTCATTCCCAAGGTTAAATCTTAGCATACTGAATCTAATTCTGCAACTCATAGGAATATTATTCTGCCAGGTAAAATGTGCCTTAAATATTTCTACCCAATCTAAGAGGTCTTATTCTTACCGAACTAAAATCTTTTCAAATTTTGCCATTAACTCGCTTGCCTGAAATTAAATGCAGTAAACTTGCAGTAATACCTCGGGATCTATTATAACCAGGGCAACAAGCTACATTGTATGCATGTTGCTTAAAAATTCCTCGTTTGAATTTGTTTTTCTGAGCCTGTCCATTAAGGCTTCCAGGAATTCGACACTTGTACTGCTACCCATCGCTTTTCTCAGGGCCCACATCAATTCAATTTTCCTTTCATCAAGCAGTAATTCTTCCCTTCTTGTACCAGAACGGGATATATCAATAGCCGGAAATATTCGGCGCTCGGCTATACGACGATCAAGGTGCAGTTCCATGTTACCTGTCCCTTTAAACTCTTCATAAACCACATCATCCATACGACTGCCTGTATCAACAATAGCTGTTGCCAGTACCGTCAGGCTGCCTCCACCGTCTATATTACGTGCCGCACCAAAGAATCTCTTCGGCTTGTAGAATGCCCCGGGGTCAATTCCACCCGAAAGTGTCCTGCCACTGGGTGGGATTACCAGGTTGTAAGCCCGGGTCAACCTTGTAATGCTGTCAAGAAGGACTGCAACATCACGGCCTTGTTCAACAAGACGTTGGGATCTTTCAAGGACCAGTTCGGCAATGTGGATATGATTTTCCGGTTTCTGGTCAAATGTTGAACTGACTACATCAGCATCGACACTTCGCTCCATATCAGTAACCTCTTCCGGCCTTTCGTCAATGAGCAGGATAATAAGCTCTATCTCCGGATGGTTTACAGAAATACTGTTAGCCAACTGCTTGAGAAGCATCGTCTTGCCTGCTTTAGGCGGCGAGACAACAAGCCCTCGCTGGCCTCTGCCAACCGGTATCAACAGGTCAATAATCCTGGTTGACAGTATATGTTGTTTTGTCTCCATCTTAATTACACTGTCGGGATGTATTGGGACCAGGTTGCGAAAACTTTCCCGGCGGGCTAAACGGTCCGGGTCTTCACCGTTAATTTGTTCTACCTGCAAAAGAGCATAATATCTTTCATTATCTTTGGGAGGCCGAATACGGCCGGTTATTATATCGCCGGTACGCATATTAAAACGGCGAATTTGAGAAGCGGAAATATAGATATCATCTTCTGAAAAGTAGTATTTTTTACGTCGCAAAAACCCAAATCCATCCGGCATTATTTCCAACATCCCGGAAGAGCTGTATTGTTCTCCATTTTCTGAGAACATTTTGGACAGCGAATCGATCAGGTCTTGTTTACGCATGGTAGACTGACCTTTAATTTCATGCTCTTTAGCCAGACGATGCAATTCATTTAGTGTCATCGATTTTAATTTTTCTGTTTCCAAAACATGCCACCACCTTTTTTAATTACCACCAGACCTAAAAAGCAAATAGGCTGCTGTGATATAACCTGTTAACACAAGTAGAGTATCAAATCCAATATAACCAGTTTTCTTTTCAGAACGGTATACTATAGCAAATATAATTATTGTGCTGATCAGAATTACCATCAAAGCAGATACCATGTGATTGCCTGATGCGGCGTTAAGCAAAGGCGCCGGGCGGTAAAATAGATCAGCGATAAAAAGGATAAAAAGGTTCATAAAGTTTGCCCCGAATACATTAGCTACCGCCATATCCAGATAGCCAAGCCTTACTGCGGCGAACGTTGTTGCTGTTTCGGGAAGCGAAGTACTTATTGCTAAAAATATTGAACCAACAAAAGTATGTCCCAGGCCTGTTTCTATGGCAATTCGATCAGATGCATCAATAATTAAAACCCCGGCAATAACAATTAATCCGGCTGCCAGTAAAAAACGCATCATCGCCTGCCCGGTAGAAGTTGCATCGCCGGTAGAATGAATCCCTTCGCGGTCCATTAATAACGAAGCATTCCTGCGTTCATAACGATACAACATTCTATTTCCGCATATATATACAACTGCTATAAGCAGGGTTTCAAAGCCAACCCAACCCATAGACAATTGAAAAATTCCAAGCATAGCAATAGAAGCAAGACAAATAGTAGATATGCTTAGTGAAACTGTAACAATATGGCCTTGATTAATACGCCCGGTCAACGGACCATGGCCCGATAATATATCAATCATGGCCAGCAGAGCTAAATTAAAAAGGCAACTACCGAAAATGTTACCTACGGCCAAATCAGGAGCATCAATAAATACTGCACCTAATGTAGTTATTAGTTCCGGAAGAGATGTGGCCAGTGGAAGCATTAGCGCGCCAATCCAGGCAGTCCCAATACCGGTATTCTCAGCAACAACAGCCGCATTTTTTGTCAACTTACTTCCAGCAAAAAATATGATCGCTGCACATAAAAAGAATTGTAACCAGGGATTTAACATTTTGGTCCCGGTTTCTCACAATAGTTTTCATTGCAAATAATTTTAATCCCTGCATAAATGCTCAACATTATGCCATATTTCCTTTATAAAGGGGGATGATTATTAAATCGCATATCACGCTAACAATTCGGGATATATAACTGTATAAAGGAGCAAACCGTTCATAATTATTATACCACTAATTTTTACTTGTTTATTTGCGTATAACTTGTATTCGCGATCAATAACAATATTCCTGCCGGAAAGAATGAAATATTCATAATCCTGGTCCCAAATACCATTTATAAAGACCATTTATAGATCATTAAGAGCCAGCGCCCCCAACAAACGGATTTGTCCTGGCCTCTACACCAATTGTTGTTTGCGGGCCATGCCCTGGATAAACTGTAGTTTCAGGTGACAACACCAGAAGTTTCTGACGAATGCTGTCTATTAAGTCATTGTAAGAACCTCCAGCCAGATCTGTCCTTCCCACTGACCCGGCAAATAGAGTATCCCCGCAAAATACAGCAGCGTCTGAAAGAAGACATATACCTCCCCTTGTATGACCGGGTGTTTCGATAACCTCAAAAACGTGCTCACCAAAACTAACCCGATCGCCTTCTTTAATAAACTGATCCGGCTGTGGTTGTTTGCGTAAAACAAGCTTTAGACCAAAACCGGGATTATTATAAAGATCCAAATCTTTTTCATTAAGCAGTACGGGTACCGCAAATGCTTCTTTCAGCTTGCCATTTGCGCCAATATGGTCAACATGACCATGAGTATTGATAATATATTTTATATTTAGCTTTAAGTTTTTTATGATTTCAATTATTCTTTTTGCTTCTGCTCCGGGATCAACGACAACGGCTTCGTTAGTCTCAGGGCAGAAGACCAGGTAACAATTTGTACCAAACATACTGACAGTAATTGTTTTTACTTTCACCGGGAATTTCCTTTCTGTATAATTATTGCAAGTAATTTAAAGGGACAGCCCGGCAGAACTAGTTCTTACTCCAGGCCAGTGTTTTAAATATTGCCGGCAGCAAATCAGTTAGATCATTTATATCCGGTTCAATGTGGCTCCGAAGTTCTGCATCACCAATCAGTAAAGCAGGAACTTTATTGTAAGTGTGAACCCGCCTGGTTAGATCTTCAAGATTACCATGATCGCTGGACACCATAATCAGGGTTTCTGATGGATCGTTTTGATCGGCAAGAGTGCCAATAAAACGGTCCAGTATGGCGATTACGCGAGAAGCTTCAGATTGGTCAGCCATATGCCCCGCTAAATCACTAAGGAAATATTCAAAAAGACAAAAATCATAGTTTCTGCTTATGTTGAGAAGACGCCTGGCCCCCTCTTCAGGCCTTATTGAAGGAACAACAAAACCCATCTGCCGTAATATATCATTTGTAATATCCATATACAAGGCCCGACCTTGTTTTATATCATTTAAACCGTAAAACGGCAGCCCGCCATAATATGTAATAAAAGTAGAGCAAGAGTAACGTTTGCCGGGCAAGCCCCTGCGCAGCAGATGAAAAAATTGCGGCCTGTAAGCATTGGCAAATATCACCTTGTAATGCTGTTTCCTCAACTGCCGAAACATTCCCTTTGCGGCAAGTAACCTTCGCAGCTTTGTATCAGGGTAACCGTTTAAGTGAGTACCTAAAAAACCAGCTGCATTTACACCGGTAAAGATAGACGCTTGTCCGGTTGCACTTTGCGGAAGGCCCTGCACCCCCAGCGTAGCATCCAGCCCCAGGAGAGTAGCCCGGGACCCGACACTACCCACTGCCTTAGCAGTTAAGCGCTTGCCATCAAGAATACTTATTAGCCCTGGGGTTTCGGTTATCACAAAAGGGTTGCACGGATGATCTTTGCCTAAACCAACTCCGTCAATAAAAATAAAAAGCAGACGCAAGACTCATCCTCCGTATTATTCCTCTGCATTATCTTCAGACTCACCATTTTCAATATCTTCGGGTTCGTCAATTTCTATTTCCCAATCCTCGGGCCGTTCACCAAGGGTAACCTCTACAGTTTCCCTCTCCCCATCACGGTAATAAGTTATAGTAACGGTATCATCAGGATAGTAATCAAGCAAACGATCAAAGAGCTGGGCAAGGTATTGCACCTCGTGATCATCGATAGCAACAATCACATCTCCCGATTGCAACCCAACTTCTTCAGCAGGGCTGTCGGGAGCAATTTCTATGATCAATACTCCATTATCCGGTTCTTCATCACTGTAAAGCGGCCAATCATCAATTATCACCCCGAGGTGTGGCCTGATTACCCTGCCGTGCTCTTTAAGATCATCCATTACCCTGCTTACAGTATTACTGGGGATAGAGAGCCCTATCCCTTCGACTCCCATCAACGAAATCTTGGCTGTATTGATGCCAATAATCTCTCCATCAAGATTTACAAGAGGACCTCCACTATTACCGGGGTTAACCAGGGCATCGGTTTGGACAAATGAATATGCAAAGTTTCCACCCGGCAACCTGACCTGGCGATCAACAGCACTGATTATTCCTGCAGTGACTGTTTGCTGAAAATAGCCGAGCGGATTACCGATAGCAGCCACCGTCTCTCCAACTCTTAAGTTATCAGAATCACCGATCGGCATAGATGTCAAGCCGCTTTCTTCAATTTTAAGCAGGGCGAGATCAGTCAAAACGTCTTCTCCGATCAGCTGAGCATCGTAACGTCCTTTGTCCGGCAAGAGGATTGATATATTATCTGCACCGTCAATAACATGATGATTTGTAACTATATAGCCGTCCTCAGAAATTAACACTCCTGAACCGGATTCAGCAGGTTCAAGGCTCTCTTCGCCGAAACGCCTTACGTAAACCTGCCTGTTAACTCCAACAACTGCAGGCATGACATCTTCTACGACATCTATCAAACATTGTACCTGGCCAAGCTGTTCTTCTGGAACAACTTCTTCCGGAACTTCATTTACAGCTTCTAACGGAGGTTCTAATGTTTCCGGAACCAGTAAGAATACAAACAAACCATAAACCAGGAAAGCGCCAAGGAGAATGCCCAGTATGCCAAAAGAAATGTAACCAACAAAGGCCCAGGCGCCCCCTCCATGTGAACGCGTGTAATGATCATGTTTACGTTCCATTAAATAACAACTCCTTTAAATATCAGTTTAACTCATATTCATAAAATCATAAAGTTGACCCTGTTACACAAGCTTCTTCAGTCTTAATATCAGTCAACTTTGCCAGAGTGCTTAATAAATCCTTCATCAGCATCGCGATAGATAGATGCACCCAAGCCTACAAGTTTTTTTTCAAAATTATCATAGCCCCGGTCTATATGTTCTATTTCACTAATCTGGCTTTCTCCGTCAGCTGTTAGTGCTGCAATCATCAGCGCTGCCCCCGATCGCAAATCAGTAGCTGCCACAGGAGCTCCGGTCAGCTTAACACCACCATCAATCATAGCGGTACGCCCTTCAACCTTAATCCTTGCTCCCATTCTTTTTAACTCATCAACATGATTGTAACGGCCATCAAAAACATTTTCAGTAACCACACTTAAACCTTTAGCTGCCGTAAGCAGGACCATTCCCGGAGGCTGTAGATCAGTTGGAAAACCCGGATAAGGAAATGTCTTAAGATCTGACGGTACCAGAGACATTGAACCATCAACTGTAATCTTTTCCGGATCAACCTCGACTTTAGCTCCGATTTCTCTGATCTTTGCTGTTATTGCCTCAAGGTGCTTTGGAATAACGTCTTCTACAGTAACCCGGCCACCGGTTGCTGCCGCCGCCATCATAAATGTCCCCGCTTCAATTCTATCAGGGATTACGGCATGCATGGCTCCCTTAAAAGATTTAATCCCATCTATTCTTATAACATCGGTTCCTGCACCTTTCACAGATGCCCCCATGGCATTCAGGAAGTTAGAAAGATCAACTATTTCCGGTTCTTTAGCCACATTTTCCAAAACAGTTCTGCCGTCTGCTGCTGCAGCAGCCAGCATCAAGTTGACAGTAGCGCCAATGCTGACAACATCAAGATAAATCCTGGCTCCCGTCAACTTTTTTGCAGAAAGCTTGATCGTACCATGCTCGATGTTAATCTTTGCGCCGAGGGCTGTAAAACCCTTCAAGTGTTGATCTATCGGTCGCGGGCCAAGATCGCATCCTCCGGGAATAGGTACTTCAGCTTCTCCAAAGCGGGCCAAAAGACTGCCCATAAAATAATAAGAAGCACGCATTTTTTTTACAAGTTCATAAGATGGAGCAATTTTTGATAGACTGCCGGGAGTAAGCTCAATAGTATCTTTTCCGCGCCTTCGGATGGCCACTCCCAGGTTTTCCAATATTTCTATCATAGTGCGAACATCAGTAATATCAGGCAGATTCTCAAGACACACAGTTTCTGAAGTCATAACTGCAGCTGGAAGCAGGGCAACCGCTGAATTTTTCGAACCGCTGATTTTTACCCTGCCTGAAAGTCTGGTTCTGCCTTTAATAATAAATTTATCCATGATGACCTCCTGCTGATTCCTAAATCGGATATTTTCATAATACAGTTCCGTTTTCTAATTTTGCAACGGAATCTGCTCCGGCATGGCAGATTCTTGTTCAATATTACCAGTAAATGCATTTATATAGTGGTGCTCATTAGAGTCAAGCATAATTCGCCAAACTGGAGGCATCTCCCATTTTTCAGCATCATATTCACCACTAAAATAGCCCAACTCTATATCCTTTATATATCTTGGCTCAGGACTTGCTCCCAACTGATCGACAAGATTCTTTAGAGCTTCTGCTGCCGAAATAACTTCCATTTCTCTTAAAGGTAACCTTTCAACTGGCTCCAACCAGTACAGTTCAATTCTGGTTAGTTGATCAGAGTCTATAAAAACCTGGAGCTGTCCTGCATAAATCGGCATTTCTTTGTAGGTCTGGTGGTAATATAAAGTAATATACCCTGCTTCACTTTTTTCTATATAATCAAATGCTATTTCTTCCGGCATTAATTGTTCTTCAGTCAAATAGGTTTCTACAATTTCCTTGAGACGTCTTTTTTCAAGGCCCGGAAAGTTTTCAGCCAGAATCACTCCAGGTTCATAGATTACCCTAATTAAGCCACTTGAGTATACAACCGCGGTTTCTTCTTCCGCCCGGTAAGCAGTTGCATGTTCAGACTCGGTTACCCGGGCCCCTTTTTTAACGAAACCCTGCAAAATTTCTCCCTGAAAACTCCTCGCCGGCGTTGCAATCAGAAAATCACTTACCTGGATGGAACGATCCAGGTTTGTTTGAAGAAAATAGTTGTTATCGTTAAGTAGAACTTCTATTGCTCTCAAATCCTCGGCTGTTACCGAAACCCTGGTTAATCGCCCGAAGTCAGGCCAAAAAAGATGGTATCCCAGGAAAAGGTTTAAACCGGCAAAAGCTATAATGAGAATCGATTTAGCCCTTCCAAGGTTCACAGCAAATCCTCCTCATCAACTGAATTAAGCTGATCTGCCTGTAAAGTAAATGTTTCTCCAGAAATTTTTATTCGCCATACCGGCTCACCTCTATAATGGCCTGAAGAATTGGTTACAACATAGCCAAGCCTCATTTCTTCAAGATGTAAAACATTTTCACTTTCGGATGCCTGATCTTTGAACAGGTTCGCTGCTTTTTCTAGAGCATCATACCACATCGCGGCAGTTTTTTGACCCTCTCCTACCATGATAACATCATCCGGAGCAAATATAAATCTCGTATAGTAAATTAAACCGCTATCATTAAACAGAGCCTTAGTGGGCTGCTTTACCAGGATTGGAAAACCAGCATAATACATGCACCATTCTGCATTATAATGAATTGTTCTCCCCCATCCCGATAAGCTTAATTCATCCAATCTTAGATCTTCCGGCCATCCGCCATGATAACTGATTAAGCTGCTGCTGTTAAATAGTGCCTCTGGATATGTTACGGTAGCTGATCCTGTTTCTTTACGCGGTGAAGAGTATTCGAGCCCAAATTCAGTTAACCGTAATCCTTTCTCCCCGTCAGTATAGATTAGACCTCCATCTTTTTCTTCAATAATGCGAGCCATATTATAATCAATAAAAAATGTTTTGAGGATCAGGTCATGGTCCAGATCTTCCGGCTTAAGGATTACTTCATCCAGATATATAGACTCCTGGGGAACATAAATTGACCCTGATATTTCTAGATCATAACCGGAAAGCATGGCAATGTTTTCATTTGTTAGCCTGGTATGCCTGGCTTTGTTTTCAAAAAGCGCCTCGTCGAAAAGCTGGTTGAATCTCTTTGCCTTATCAGAAGACAACAGCAAATTTGTTTTATGGTTATTGCCGGCCTCAGATAAAACCAGCCACTTGTTTGCGTTATCTGTATATAGCTCTATCATTTCGAGCTCCGCATAGATAGCATTGCCAAGCCAGGGCAATCCCTCACCTACAGGAAGTTCAGGCTGCAAATAATATGTTAAAACTTTATTTGAGTCTGCAGGGGGCATAGCTTCTTCCACAGCTTCATAGAAACTTAACTGCTGAAGAGTAAAGGATAATTCTTCCCATAAGCTTTCGTAGCCGTTTTCGCCCTTTTTGAATACATAAGTATCCCCCTCAACACTGCTCACAATTAACTCGGGCATAATTACATTTTCCAGGGGACGTGGTTCTTCAACCATAAGTCTTTCATAAACATCTTCCTCTAACAATTGAGCAGGCATTTCTCCATACCACAACTGATAAGTTAACAGTAGGCTTAAGCCAAACAACAAGAATAACAGTATGCTTTTAATTTTTTCCATTATTCCTGGCCACCTTCTCTACTGTCAGGTCTGGGAAGAGTAAAGAAAACTTTTGTTCCCATTTCGGGTTTGCTTTCGATCCATATTGAACCACCATGGCTTTCCACTACTTTGCGGGCAATCGATAAACCAAGCCCTATCCCCCCAAAGTCACGACTTCGTGTTTTTTCTACCCTGTAGAACCTTTCAAACACTTTGGGTAGTTCACTTTCTGGAATACCACTACCTGTATCGGCAATAATTATTTTTACCTGCTCTCCTTTTGCTTCGGCGCTGATATTAATTTCACCACCTGGAGGTGTGTATTTAACTGCATTATTCAGGAGGTTAGAAAAAACCCGCATGATTTTATCACGATCAACCAGTACGCTATAACAATCGGTAGCAATTCTAACATTAATTTTTGGAAGATGATTTCTTACTTTCTGTTTGAGCTGCTCAACAGCCTCATTTATAATTTCCTTTAAGTCAACTTCGCTTTTCTGCCAGTTAGCCTCGCTTGCATCCATTTGGGATAAGACCAGCAGGTCTTTAACCATAGTAACCATGCGATCCGTTTCTAAAGCCAATACATTAAGGAAACGGTTGCGAACCTCCGGTTCTTCAGAGGCTCCATCCAGTAAAGTTTCAACATAGCTTTTAACTGTTGCCAGCGGTGTTCTCAATTCATGAGAAACATCGGCAACAAACTCCTCCTGACGCCTGGTTAATTCCCTCTCATGGGTTATATCATGCAGAACAATTAGAGTCCCGTCAAGCTTACCCCTGTCTACCTTAAAGGGAGCTATCTTCACTTCCAAAGTGCATTCAGGTGATTTGCTTGCTATTTCAGCAGTTAAAGCATGTTGATGTCGAATAAATTTACGCATCTCATCAGCCCCGATCAGGTTGCGAAGCAAACTAAAACCTGACCTGTTCAGTTCGAGATCTTTTAAACGGAGGTTATTAACCAGATGCCTTGCTGAAGGATTAACCTGGATTATGCTGCCTTTCCCATCCAACGCAATAATGCCGTCGCTCATGTTATTGATGATCGCTTCAACCTTACTTTTTTCGGAGGACATCTCATCTATGGTATAGCTCAGTTGATCAGCTAGATAATTAAACGTTTCGCCAAGCCGTCCTATTTCGTCTGCAGTCTGCACTTTAATTTTTCGCGAATAATCGCCACGAGCCATATAATAAGCTTGATCTGTAACATCACTGATTGGTGTAGTTATTGTTTTTGTAAGAACAATGCCCAGTAATAAACTAATTGCTAGAGCAAGACCCACACCGTAAAGCAGTATCGTTTTAACTTCATTCAAGGTGTCGTCAACCGACTGCAGGGAACCGCTCAAATAGATAACCCCGAGAGCACTTTGATCACCTGCTATGGGATATGCAAGGTAATAACGCCTTTCCTGATTCTCAGGATCAAAGCGTACACCATCGCTTAAATTACCGGCTAAAGCCCTTGTAATCTCATCCCGTATCAGGCGACGCCCGATCAGGGCCTGGCTGCCAGATGTCCCGATTACCTGGGCATAATTATCTAAAATTATAATTTCCATTTCATGCAGATCTCTGAACTCACGGGCAAAACGAACCGTATCTTCTGCCCAGACCTGTCCTTCCCCAAGATCAGGCTGCATAAAGACAGAAAGAAGCCGGGCTTGATTTTCCAGGCTGTCTTTATAGTTTCGAAGATAATACTGCTCCAGTGACTGGACAAGATACACACTAATTAATTGCAGGGAAAAAAGGATGAGCATAGTATAGATAAAGATAATTTTCCACTGGAGGCTGTTAAAAATTTTACCTCCGCCTAAAGAAATAGCCGACACCCCTCTTTGTATGTATATATTCAGGTTTGGCCGGATTTTCTTCCAGCTTCTCCCGCAGGCGCCGAACCGTTACATCTACTGTTCGGTCATCTCCTATGTAATCATAACCCCAAACCTGGTTTAACAACTGCTCACGGCTGAGAACATAACCCGGTTTCATCATCAGGTAGACCAGTAAATTAAACTCCCGCAGGGTCAATTCAACAGGTTCGCCTTCATTATAAACCTGTACTTCATTGCGGTCTACAGTTATATTTCCCACAGTTAACCTGCCGCCGGTATCGCCGGATGATTTGTTGGCTGAAGCAGTACTGCGGCGCAGTATCGCCTTGACCCTGGCCGTAACTTCCCGGGCACTGAAGGGTTTTGTCACATAATCATCTGCCCCAAGCTCCAGACCGAGGACCTTGTCTACTTCCATTTCTTTCGCTGTCAACATTATAATGGGAATATCACTCTGCAAACGTATTTCACGGCAAACAGCTAAACCATCCTTTAAAGGCAGCATAATATCTAAAACAATGACATCCGGATTTTCTTCTGCAAACATTTTAATTGCCGCCTCACCATCATAAGCAGTCACTACTTTATAACCCTCTTTTTCAAGGTTATACTTGAGAATTTCCACGATTGGCTTTTCATCATCAACTATTAATATTTTTTTTGTCATTTATAAAGCACTCCGTCTGTTTAGTAAACATAAAGTTCGCTTTTAGTGATAAATATCCCTGCACAGATAACCTCTTAAGAGAAAATAGCCTTCCCCGATTAAGGGAAGGCTGCCTTTATTATCGTGGTTGGATATTTATTAAGGGTTAAAAAAGCGCAGTGGATCTATTGGTTTATGCTGATAATAACCATGCCATTCACCGGTACCGTCATCCAGGCGGATTTCAAAATGTAAATGCGGCCCGCTTGAACGACCGGTAGAGCCTACCCTGCCGATTACATCCCCCTGCTCTACCCTGTCTCCTTCTGAAACAAGATTAACCTCGTTATGAAGATAAAGGCTCCAGTATGAGCCATGATAAATTATGATGTAATTGCCCTGTGAGCCTCCACGACCGGAAAACCAAACAATACCACTGTCAGAAGCCAAAATGTTCGTTCCGGCATCGGCAGCAATATCGATACCAGTATGCCAGGCGCTGAAACCCCTGCCGGGAGTTATTTCACCGCCACCCTCCACGGGCCAGATAAATTGTCCCGAACCAATGTTGGGGACCCGGGCTGTGCCGTGTATTTCAATTTGAGTCACAGGTTCTGCTATAACCTTTTCGTTTATCCTGGTGCGATTCACTTCGACCCCATTTTCCCGGGTAATATGGTAGACAATTTCTTTTTTGCCTTCCTGGCCGGGTATATCAATTTCTTTTTCAACTGTCCACATTTCTTCATCGTAAATATATTCAGTAGCAAAAGGAATCTCTTCTACCAAGACAACTTCTTCTACTGTTTTAACATGTATGCCGTTACTGTCAAACGCGGTAGTATTATCGCTGCGCTCCTCTTCAAAAACAGAGTGAACCATCGAAATAGGATTGACATGGCTGTATGATTGCCGGCTATCTAAAAAGGTGCGTTCTGAAAAGTTTGACCTGACTGCTGCCCGGTAAGTGTTTCTATTTGAACCTTCAACCACCATAGCGACAACTTCTTCAGGTATAAAGACATCTTCAGGGTTGACAA
>SKZS01000201.1 GCA_007127255.1 Syntrophomonadaceae bacterium
TATTTATCGGGGGTTCAGGAGCAATTTCAGGTCTGCTTAATCCTGATAGCGAACCGGTTCTCTTTATCATCAGCCTTGTAATAGGTGGAATTGCGGGAGAAATAATCGGCATAGAAAATGCGCTTGAAAAAGTTGGCATGCTGATTCAGCAAAAAGTTAGTTCTGTTGGTTCTAAAGAGCATAACATCGCCCAGGGATTTGTAACGGCAAGCCTTATTTTCTGTGTCGGAACTATGGCTATTATCGGCTCGCTTGAAAGCGGATTGATGGACGACCACAACATATTATTTGCCAAATCAATATTAGACGGGGTTACTTCGATGATCCTGGCCTCTACACTTGGAATAGGGGTTATCTTTTCTGCAGGGGCAGTGTTTATTTACCAGGGAGCGATCATTGTTTTTGCCAGTTTTCTGGAACCGCTTTTAACCACCGATGTTATCAGGGAAATATCAATTATCGGAGGAATCCTGATTTTCGCTATTGGAACTAACATGCTGGAGCTAACTAAAATCAAAACAGCCAACCTCCTGCCTGCCATCGTCGTTCCGGTCTTCTATTACATCTTGATCTTGCCTCTATTTGATTATTTTACATAAGAAGCCAGGCCAGACCGTATCTGAATCTACAATTAGTCATCAATCCTTCTGGCCATCATAATAAGACAGCAGTTAACACGATTATATCCTCCCCCGATCACCGCTGGCAAAACAGCCCGTTTTGTTCATTATTACTACCAAATCTTCAGTTATGCAAACTATAAAAAGGTTTGTATTAAAACTGATCTACTGCCTGTATTATAGGCAAAGTTTTTTTACACCATGCCTCAGTCAGCTTAATTATTTTTTTTATTCCGACTCTCGACAATAGTGTGACAATAATATATACTGTTCAATAATTAAATAGTTGCCTAGTGAAAATTGTTTGCAAAGGAGACTGACTATGATCGATTTTTCTTTAAGCGAAGAACAGCTGGCGATTCAAAAAATGGCACGCGATTTTGCCCGAACGGAAATTACCCCGGTTGCAGCAGAATATGACCGTAGCGGTGAATATCCGGAAGAAATAGTAAAAAAAGCTTTTAAAGCCGGTCTGGTCTATGGCTCAATTCCAGAAGAATGTGGCGGTGACGGTTTAAGCGCCCTCGACCAGCTTATTATAGCCGAAGAGCTCTCTGCAGGCTGCGCCGGTATAAGCAGCTGTATCGCCATTAACAGCCTGGCGGCTATTCCGCTGGTTTATTTTGGCAGTGCTTCCCAGAAAGAAAAATACCTGACGCATATATGCGCTGAAGAAAAGCTGATGGCCTTATGCGTGACCGAACCCGAAGCCGGCTCCGATGTTTCATCAATAAGCGCGACGGCTAACAAAATAAATGGTGAATATTTAATTAACGGGAATAAAACTTTCATAACCAATGGCGGGGTCGCCGACTATTATGTGGTTTTCGCTACGATTGATCGCGCTCTCGGCCATAAGGGCATTACCGCTTTTCTTGTGCCGCGCGACACACCAGGCGTATCCGTCGGCAAGAAAGAAGATAAAATGGGCCAGCGCGCTGCCAATACTACCGATGTGATTTTCGAAGATGTTGCTATACCTCCTGAAAACAGGATTGGCGAAGAAGGACAGGGTTTTAAAATTATTATGCAAACCTTTAATCACTCCCGTCCGGGGGTCGGTGCTTCAGCGGTCGGAGTAGCACGCAGCGCCATGGAATATGCCCTGAAATACGCTGCAGAACGAGAGCAATTCGGAATGCCAATTTTTATGCATCAGGCAGTAATGTTTATGTTGGCCGATATGGCCAAAGATATCGAAGCAGGCAGGCTGTTGGCCTGGCAGGCAGCGTGGAAAAGCAGCCGGGGCCTTGATAACTCGAAAGAAGCTGCTTTTGCGAAAGTATTCTGTGGAGATATGGTCATGCGGGCAACTACAGACGCAGCCCAGGTCCTGGGAGGCTACGGATATATTAAGGATTACCCGGTAGAAAAACTGATGCGTGACGCCAAAGTATTTCAGATCTACGAAGGCACGGCCCAAATCCAACGACTGTTGATCGGGCGGGCACTTTTCAAGGAATACTTCTAAAGATAAAAGGCCTTTCGCCTCTTTTAATTAATCTTTTACACTTCTGCTTATTGAGAAAACTGTAAAGCACATAATTAATTAAAAATATTGATTAATTTCATTTAATGAAATATGCTAATTATAAATATTACTTAAGGGGGTCCAGTTATCATGGAACAAGTAAGGTTTGACGAAAAAGTAGCAGTTATTACCGGTGCCGGGGGCGGTCTGGGTAAAGCTTATGCCCTGCTTCTGGCTTCCCGGGGAGCCAAAGTTGTAGTAAATGACCTGGGAGGCACTTTTGACGGAAGTGGCTCAGATTCTACTCCTGCCCAGCAAGTTGTCGATGAAATTAAAGCTTCCGGAGGAGAAGCAGTCGCAAGCTATGACAGCGTTGCCGAATATGAAAGTGCACAGAAAATTATTAATACCGCATTGGATACTTATGGAAAGATTGACATACTTATCAACAATGCCGGAATTCTGCGAGACAAAAGCCTGGTCAAAATGGAGGTGGAAGATTACCGCAAAATAATGTCTGTCCATCTTGATGGCACGTTCTTTTGTACAAAAGCTGCATTTCCCAGCATGAAAGAACAGGAGTACGGCCGCATAATATCTACAGCATCAGCAGCCGGTTTGTATGGAAATTTTGGCCAAACCAATTATGGTGCAGCTAAAATGGGCATTGTCGGATTAATGAATTCTGTTGCACAGGAAGGAATGCGCTATAACATCAAGGCTAACACAATTGTCCCAACCGCAGGAACTCGGCTTACGTTTACTGTTATGCCGGAAGATGTAATCAGCAAAGTAAAACCGGATTATGTAGCACCAATTGTTGCCTGGCTTAGCTCCGACAACTGTGAAGAAAGTGGAAAAATGTTTAGTGCAGGCGGTGGCTACTATGCCCGGGCAGCAGTGGTGGAAGGCCACGGAATTACTTTCGGTCTAGAGAAAGAAATTACCGTCGAAATGATTGCAGAGAATATGGACAAGATTACCAGCCTTGAAGATGCCAGAGAATATTCTTCAGCCATGGAACAGGCAGGAACCGTCCTCTCGAAAATGAGTGGTCAATAAGATAACCTTCAAATAGATACTACAAAGTTAGTGCTTTTGAAGTTTATTAACTGCCAAATTAATTGAAAGGAGTTAACAGATGCCAATTGACCCAAAGCTGGTTGGAAAAGAGCTTTCTCCGCTCGAACATACTTACAATAACAAGGATGTAATCCTCTATGCTCTTGGTATCGGAGCCGGTGCCGTGGAGCAAGAACTGAAGTTCGTTTTTGAAAACGAACTTGAGACCCTGCCCACGTTTGGCGTTATACCGCCTTTTGGGGCACTTTTTAGTATTGTAGGTATGGAGGGAATGGATTTCAACCTGGCCATGCTGCTTCATGGTGAACAATACCTTGAACTCTACAGGCCGATCCCGGTGGAGGGGAAATTAACATCCTATCCCCAGATATCAGGAATATATGACAAGGGCAAAGGAGCCCTGGTCGAAATTGATGTGATCACCAAAGATGCAAAAGGTGAAAAACTATTTATGAATCGCTTTAGCACCTTCATTCGCGGAGAAGGTGGTTTCGGTGGAAATCGCGGTCCTGAACCCGGTTTGGAACCGCCGGAGAGACCTCCGGACCGGGTTGTTGAAATGCCCACACTGCCACAGCAAGCCCTGCTGTACCGCTTATCCGGGGATATGAATCCATTACACGCCGATCCCAATTTTGCAGCGATGGGAGGATTTGAAAAACCTATTCTGCACGGCCTTTGCACATTCGGTTTTGCCGGCAGGGCGGTACTGCAAGAATTCTGCGAAAATAATACATCCATCTTCAAGGCCATTAAAGTTCGTTTTTCAAGGCACGTGTATCCGGGTGAAACTATCGTAACAGAAATGTGGCAAGAAAAACCTGATCAAATCATACTGCGCTGCAAGACTGCTGAGCGTGGCGAATACTGCCTGACAAATGCTGCCGTATGGTTAAACCAATAAAAAACGAAAGGAGAATTCAGCCCTTGATTGGCATATGCTCTTATGCGGGATATATACCCCGTTTACGTTTAAACAGGATGACAATATTCAGCGCGATGGGTTGGTTGAATCCGGCGATAATCATGAATGCAGCCGGGGACAAAGCCGTTGCCAACAATGATGAGGATTCTATTACAATGGCAGTCTCTGCCGGATTAAAATGCCTGAACTGCTTTGACCCGGCAGATATTGGGACAGTTTATTTTGCCTCGACAACTGCACCTTTTAAAGAAAGACAAAATGCTAATATTCTAGCCGGCGCGCTGGCGTCCGGAGAAGAGATCAGAACTGCTGATTTTTGTGGATCAGTAAAATCAGGCACAGCAGCATTGCTAGCTGCCCTGGAATTTGTCGCTGCCGGTAACGAAAATAATGCGCTAGCCTGTGCAGCAGATTGCCGCTTAGGTAAAGTCAGTTCTGTGCAGGAAATGGTTTTCGGTGACGGAGCGGCTGCTATAATGGTCGGAAAAGATAATGTTATAGCAGCCTATAAAGGCTCTTACTCAATATCCTGTGACTTTGTAGATCACCTGCGCGGAGCTAACTCAAAATATGATCGCCAGTGGGAAGAGCGCTGGATTAGGGATCTCGGCTACGAACGCATTATTCCCCAGGCTATAGAAGGCATTTGTAAAAAATATAACCTTGCTCTTTCAGACATTAACAAAGTAATCTACCCGTGTTACTACGGTGGAGCCCGCAAAAAAATAAACCGCAGCCTGGGTCTGGACCCGGCCCAGGTTCAGGATGAATTGATGATGGATGCAGGCGATACCGGTTCAGCTCATCCTCTTCTTATGCTGGCCAAAACCCTGGAAGATGCCTCACCGGGAGATAAGCTGCTGCTAATCAGCTATGGAAATGGTTGTGATGCGTTATACTTTGAAGTAACCGAAGAAATAACAAAATACCCGAACCGTAACAGGGTATCCGATGCTATCAAGAACCAGGCTGAACTGACAAACTATTTGCAGTACCTAACCTGGCGCGACATGCTGCCTATCGAAGTTGGAATGCGTGGTGAAGAAGATAATCTTACCCGGTGGTCTATGGTCTGGCGTAACCGCAAGGCAATTTTAAGCTTTGAAGGCACCCGGTGCCAGGAATGTGGCACCCAGCAATATCCTCCCCAACGGGTATGCGTTAACCCGGATTGCGGAGCCATGGATCGTATGGAGCCGGTCGTCCTGGCCGGCAAAGGCGGTAAAATTACCAGCTTTACTTCAGACATGCTGGCGGCAAGCACCAACCCACCCGCCATATACGGCAATGTGGATTTTAATGGCGGCGGTCGCTGCATGATGGATTTTACCGATTGCACTCTTGATGATTTGCAGGTCGGCAAACCCGTAAATTTTTCGTTTCGAATAAAATACATAGATACAAAGCGGGACACCACTTTTTACTTTTGGAAGGCGGTTCCGTCTGAGGAGGTGCCTGATAATGGCTGATGGCATTAGAGATAAAGTCGTCGTCTTAGGGATGGGCTGCTCTGTTTTTGGTGAACGCTGGGAAGATGATTCCAGTGATTTGCTGCTGGAAGCTTACCAGGAATGCATTGCCGACGCGGGAATAGAAAAAAAAGATATCCAGGCAGCCTGGATTGGTAATCACATCGATGAAGTGAATATCGGTAAAGGTGGATGCTACCTGGCTAATACTCTACATTTGCCTTTTATACCGGTTACGCGGGTCGAAAATTTTTGTGCATCAGGCACGGAAGCATTCCGTGGAGCCTGTTACGCAGTGGCCTCAGGCGCTTATGATATTGTAATGGCTGCCGGAGTCGAAAAGCTTAAAGATGTCGGTTATGGAGGCCTGCCTGATTCACCAATCTTCGGCCAGTTAGCCAGGTTGATAAATCCAAATGCAACCGCTCCGGGTATGTTTGCCCAGCTGGCAACTGCTTATGCCAGCCGCTTCAACCTGCCGATGGAAAGAATTAAAGAAGCAATCACCCATATATCCTGGAAAAGCCATCAAAACGGCGCTAAAAATCCTCGCGCTCACCTGCGCAAAGAGATATCCGAATCACAGATTGCCGATTCACCTTTTGTGGCCTATCCATTAGGCCTTTTCGACTGCTGTGGTGTAAGTGACGGTTCGGCAATGGCTATTATAACCACTCCCGAGATTGCAAGAAAGCTGAAACCTGACCAGGAACTTGTTAAGGTTAAAGCGCTGCAGATATCGGTAAGCTCTGGTGAAGAACAGATCTTTAACCGCTGGGATGGTAGCGGTTTCATGACCACCCGCCAGGCAGCCCGTCTTGCATACGAAGAAGCGGGAATAACAAATCCGCGTGAAGAGATCAGCATGCTTGAAGTACATGATTGTTTTTCAATAACTGAAATGGTCACCATGGAAGACCTGCAGATATCACCCCCAGGACAGGCTCCCGATGACATTATTAACGGTTTTTATGATCTGGACGGCCAGGTGCCCTGTCAAACAGATGGTGGTTTGAAATGCTTCGGACATCCTATCGGGGCATCCGGGTTGCGCATGATATATGAAGTGTATAATCAGATGCTAAAACGCTGGCCGGAAGATCGATTGGTAAATAACCCCCGTCTGGGACTGACTCATAACCTTGGCGGCGTGCCTTCCCATAATGTCTGCAGCATCTGTATCCTTGGCACAATATAAGTAGTGTTGTATTTGAAAACGTATGAGCTATTTAATATGAAATACATGATCTTAGAGCCTGGGTTGGGGACAGTGGCTAAAAGAATGAGATAATGAAGAGCGCCAGATATCCCGTCAGAAATAAAAAGGGAGTATCCCATGTATGTGGTGAAAAAGCTTCTGCAAGAGTCATCAGGGGCGGTATAATAATCATGGCTGCTATCAACTGCCCGGTTGTAAAATAAGCATGAAACACGGCTAACACTATTACACTGGTAAAGAATATGCA
>SKZS01000202.1 GCA_007127255.1 Syntrophomonadaceae bacterium
AACAGGAGGCAACAAGAGGTTAGATTATGAATCAGTGATCGCGATTCATAGTGAGCGCAGGCAAAGTGATGGTATGATAGAATTTGTTTATGTGGAATTCATAAAAGGAGCCAGTGAATATTAGTTACAATAAAACAGGATCTGATAAAACATTATTGCTCTGGTCTTTGAACAGCGATCCGGGTTCCTGGCGTTCAACAATTTTCGGATTGCAGTGGTTTGCATTTGCAGTTGCCAACGTTGCCGTGCTGCCGGTATTTTTAGGCTTGCACCTGGGACTTGATCCAGCCGGCATTGCCGAGTTTGGCCAGAGAATGTTCTTTTTTGTTGGTTTGGCTTCCCTGTTCCAGGTTATTTTTGGCCACCGTCTGCCAATTGTTGAAGGCCCGGCCGCTCCCTGGTGGGCAGTTATAGTCAGCCTTTCCGGTCTGGCCGTTGCTACAGACAAACCTCTTGCCCTGGTGCGCTCCGATCTTGTAGGAGCTATGCTAATATGCGGGGCTCTATTGGTGGTGCTCGGATATACCGGTATTATCGGCCGGATTATGAAGTACTTCACACCTGCCATTACCGGATGTGTTCTTATTTTGCTTTGTTTGCAATTAAGCGGAACCTTTGTCAGTGGCATTCTGGGGGGAAGCGCAGAGGGAGATAGTTTTAATTATGCCCCGCTGTTTATCAGCATTGTGGTTATTCTTACCGTAGTGATGATTTCCATGAAAGCTCCTCCCCTGCTGAGAAGTATTAATGTGCTGATTGGCCTGGCGGTTGGCTGGATACTATACGCTTTGCTGGTAAATGAACCTGTAGAAGCTATTAAACCGGCTAATGTTATTGAGCTGCCACAGCTTTTTGCCTGGGGCTGGCCTACCTTCGACCCAGGCGTCATTATTACCGCTGTTTTAGTATTCTTTATCATCCTTGCTAATCTTCTCGCCAGTATTGCCGCAATGTCGAAAGCAGCTGATAAACCAGTCGAAGCAAAAGATTATGACAGGGCTGTTGTCTTTAACGGGATAAGTAATCTGATGGCCGGCATCGGTTCTTCAGTGGCTACTGTACTTTTTGCTGCTTCAACCGGCCTGGTTCGAATATCTGGAGTAGCCTCCCGGAAACCCTTTTTGATATTTTGCCTGCTGATGATAGTAACAGGGTTTTTCCCCCAGGTAGGAGCAATCCTGGCCAGGATACCCCAGCCTGTGGGCTATGCTGTTTTGCTGGCTGCTTTTACCCAGATCTTTATTGTCGGGCTGCAGGAGTTAAAAAAACTGGACCTGGATCAGCGCGATTCCTTTGTGGTCGGGCTAACCATCCTCGTGGGTGCAGGCGTTGCATCCCTGCCGGAGGCAGCCCTGGTTGCCCTTCCCGATCTGGCTCGCTACATACTGGGTAACGCTTTGATTGTTGGAATGATTATATGCATGCTGATGGAGCATGTTATTTTGCCGCGCAGATAACTGCATGTAAATAGTGGTTTGAATAAAAATCATAAATTCATTAAATCTGCAAAAATTCTTCACAGGATCTTCATATTTATCCCTTACTATATATATAGAGTTAATAAGAAAGGAGAGACAAAAATGTCCAGAAAGATTAAAGTTGGTTTATTTGTAGCGGTTTTAATAGCAACAATGCTGTTTGTTACGCCAGCCTTTGCCCAGGAAACCGATGCAACCCTGGAAGTGCTTTATGAACAAATCTATGAACTGCGCCGTCAGGTTGTAGAAAGGCACATAGAACTGGGTAATCTGGAAGAATCAGAAGGAAACATTATGTTAGAAAATATGGAGGACCGATTTTTAAGAAGGTCTGAGGAAGGTTCCGGCCGTTTCTTTGGTATGTGGGGGAAAGGTTGGGGTGAAGATGGTTCAAGAGGTTACGGTCACTGCTGGAGATAGTAACATAAACCATTTTAAGAGCATTTATTTTGTGTAAGCAAAAATAAGATGGAAGCTGTTTTTCCGGCAGGTATCAAATAAAGAATTAACTAGAAAAGGCCGTCCCAGGGGCGGTCTTTCTTTTTGGTATTTAATTGTTTACAATAACAGCAGGTACAAACAGGGGTTGATAAGTATGACAGGTGAGAAGATCCTGGTTGTTGATGATGAGCGCAAAATAACAGAAGTTTTAAAGGCTTACCTGGAGCGGGAAAGCTATAATGTAATTACTGCCCATGACGGGGAAGAAGCCTTGAATCTGGCCAGTACTGAAAAACCCTCGCTGGTTATTCTCGACCTGATGCTGCCCCGCTTAAGCGGTGAAGAGGTTTTACAACGACTGCGACGGGAAAAATCCAGGGTGCCGGTTATCATGCTTACTGCTAAAACCGCTCTTGAAGATAAAGTATATGGCTTATCTATAGGTGCTGATGATTATGTGGTTAAACCTTTTAGCCCCCAGGAAGTAGTGGCCAGGGTTAAAACAATTTTACGCCGCAGTGATCCCGACCAGGGACCTCTTACCGATTTGCTCAGCCTGGCAGGAGGAGCTCTTGAAATTGACACATTGGCTCATACAACAACCTGGCAGAAAAAGCATATAGATTTAACCCCAACTGAATTCAACCTGTTGTTGCACATGGCACGCCATCCCGGACGTGTTTTTACCCGTGCTCAACTGGCAGAAGCCATTTTTGGTTACGACAGTATCGCTGAAGATCGAACTATTGATGCCCACATCAAGAATCTCAGGCATAAAATGCAAAAAAAGGGTGCACAGAACCTGGTTAAAACTGTTTACGGGGTAGGTTATAAATATGAAGAAGCTTAATCAGTTAAAACCTACCCCTCTATGGGTACGTCTGATTTTATACTTTTTACTTTTATCCGCAGTAATTCTGCTTTTATTTCAGGGCATATTCAATTATTCGTTGGGTAGGCATATGCAGGAATACATCAGGGAACGCGAAGAAACAATAAACAAGCAGATCGTTAACTCATTGCGGGAGTATTATGGGATTACTGGCAGCTGGGACGGTATCCATATGCCGCTACTGCATGCAGCTTTAAGCACCAATACACGCCTTTTACTCTATGATGATGCAGGTCGTCTGATTGGTGACACCGGCCAACAGGGGAGGCGTCACATGATGATGGTTCGGGATCAGCAACCCGAGTTGTCTGATGTAAACACCTACCATTATGTTATGGGCTATAACGATACCATTGTAGGAGAGCTGGTTATAGCTCACCCCATGACGATAGAAACTAGTGCCTTGCTTGAACAGGATTTATACTTTCGCCGTGCGATTACCCGTTCCCTGGTTTGGACTGGTTTAATCGCCATTAGTGTAGCCATGACTCTGGGGGTCATTTTTTCCCGCCGTTTATCCAAACCCCTGGAAGATATTGCCCGCGGTTCAACCCTTATCACCAGAGGTGATTACAACCTGGAGCTTCCCAAGTATGAAGGCAAAGAAATCAATGACCTCGCTGGCAGTTTCAATCGGATGGCAGCTCATCTAAAAGATCTGGAAAGGCTGCGCAAGCGTTCCGTAGCTGATATCGCTCATGAACTGCGTACTCCGCTTACAACCATGCGCGGTTACATTGAAGCGGTTAAAGACGGTGTAATGCCGGCTGACCCGAAAACAATGGAAATTTTGCTGCAGGAAATCATGCACTTAAACCGGGTTGCTTACGACATTGACGAGCTTGCCAGGGCGGAAGGCGCCAATCGTTATCAGATGAGCCTCGAACCTGTAAGTCTTGGGCAGTTTTTGCATAATAAAGTGTCTTCATTTCAGCCCTTGTACCGGGAAAAGGATCTTATCCTTAAGTTAAACTTACCACAACAGGAAATTGTAACTGAGCAGGATCCCGCCGCCCTGGGAAAAATAATCAGTAATCTGTTAGATAATGCTTACCGTTACAGTGAGCCCGGCGGCTATGTTGAAGTTACATTGCAGGATAACCCATCTGTAGAGTCAAATGCAGTGGCACCCCTTGGTCAGAAAACTCCCGATCCCAAAGAGCTGCAATTACAGATGGACAAGATGGTTCTCATTAAAGTTACCGATAGCGGGATTGGCATCAGCGAAGAAAACTTACCCTATATTTTCGAACGTTTTTTCCGGGCTGATCCTTCTCGTGAAAAAGAGGAAAGCCAAGCCGGATCGGGTATCGGATTAGCCCTGGTTAAAGAATTGGTCCGTGCTGCAGGAGGATTAATCCTGGTTAGCAGTAAACCAGGAGAGGGGACAACTTTTTACCTCTATTTTTTAAAGGCAAATTAACTACTAAACTGCACCTGTAGAAGAAATAAAAATAATGGTTATGCGGTAACAATGGTTGGTGACGGTATAAACGATGCTTCGGCCCTTGTCTGGTTGATTTTGGTCTGGGCTTCCGATTATAACCTGCTCGTTATTTCATCGGCTGCAGTTTTATTATAATAACAGGGATTGTTAATTTGTTAGTTTAGTTAACCTGTAAATAATACACGCAAATGATTGGAAGTGGCAAAAAATTGAGCTGGCCAGGGCAGGCCCCGGAAGTTATAGAAAGGCTCCAGGGGGCTAAAGGGGAAATACAGCTTCAGCGCAGGGGCAGCGAATATGAAATTATCTATAACGGTGTGTTCCTGATGGCCACTTACAACGGGGCTTCCGAAAAAGAGGCTGTCAGGGAAGCGCTTCAGATTGTCTCCAATCGTACTGCGGGGCCGTTTAAAATGCTGATCGGTGGCCTGGGTGTTGGCTACAGCCTCCGGGAAGCTCTCGCCTTTGCAGGGGTTGATTACGTCAAAGTGGCTGAAATTGAACCTGCCGTTATCAGGTGGAATCGTTTTTACTTTAAGGAAGTCAATGGCAGTGCTCTTGCAGATTCCAGGACACGACTGACAGAGGGCGATTTTCGAAACGTATTGGAAGAAGATGCTTCTGCGATTAAGAAAACCGGTGAAAACCGATACCACGTTATCATGGTTGATACAGATAATGGCAGCAGCTGGCTGTCCCTACCTACCAACAGTTACTTTTATAACACAGCAGGTTTGCAGTTAATAAAAAGCTGCCTGCACACCAACGGTGCAGCCTGTTTCTGGTCCTCCCGGAGGGAAGATGATTTCGGAGAAAAGCTCGATAAGATATTCAGGCGGGTAGTTTTTCGTACTGTAATGGAGAAAACAGGCCAGGAGGGTTGTTACTACCTGGCTGAGAATTAACTGCGCAGGTTGTTTATTTAGATTTCATATCCCTGCTTTTAAGGGACATGAAATCTATTTATGTATTCTTCTACGTTAAATTTGGTTTTGCTGCCCTTGTAGTTCATGTAGCGGATTTTTCCGAATACAGGGCGTTCTTTCCAGGCCCGGTCGTGGACCCCGCCTATGCTCCAGGCAATACCGGAATAGCCGTTTGGATCGCGCCCGTCCAGCGAGTATTTATCATTAAGATAAATGGCTGTTTTTATGGCCTGTTCAGGTGAGTCCGACCATTCCAGGATTTTCTTGGCCCAGTACATGCGCATATAGCCGTGCATTTTGCCTCCGCTGACCATCTCCACCTGGGCTGCGTTCCAGAGTCGGTCATGGGTTTCGGCCTTTTCAAATTCATCCAGGCTGTAGATATATTCCCGGGTATCTTCGGCATGTGCGGCCAGGCTTTCTTTAGCCCAGCGGGGGAAGGCTTCAACTGTATCATAGTGGTCGTTGTAGAAACAAAAGTTATCTGATAGCTCGCGCCGTACGATAAGCTCTTCCAGGTAGTTTTCCGGGAAGATACCCGGTGCTTCTGCTGCCTTGACCAGCAAAGCCAAACGCTGGGCGCTTAAGTGACCAAAGTGAAGGTAGGGTGAAAGGTTGGACTGTCCGTCAAGATTTGGGTTGTTCCGCTCGCTGTCATAACGGCCTAGCTTGTTTTCAACAAAATGACGCGCGGCTTCCCAGGCTGCTTTTTCCCCGGGTTTGAAGCGCTCTACCTCTTTTACTTTCCGGTTAATTTTAAGGCTTGCGGCGGCTTTTTCCCAGTCGATAGGTGACGCTGGCCTGTCAGGTGGAAAGGGGTGTTTTTCAACCTTAGGAATATCGGTAAGATATTCTGAAAGCAGCTTCTTGATTTTTGGCCTTATAGTATAAGCTGCGTATTCCTGTTTCATTGATGTAACCCAGCAGGGAACAATATTGTGAGCATCTACTTCGTAAAAGGTTACCGGCAGCTTTTTCGCCAGCGTTTCTTTCCACTGCCGGTTAATCCGCAGTGGAAAAAAATCGCTGATCAGGGCCCCGGCCGGCAGCTCGCGGCAGAAACGGTCGATTTTCACTTCCGGCTTACCGGTGAGCAGGTGAAAGCTAATACCAAATGTTCCAAGCAGGCTTTCTGTTTCAGCGAGACCTTTGAGCATAAAGCCGTATTGCCGCTCGGTTGCCTCCAGAAATTGCGGAACCAGGCAGAATACAACCATCAGGGGGACTTTATTTTCCAGGGCCAGCTCCCGGGCAAAGATTAAGGCCCAGTTATCGTTAACCCTCTGGTCCCGGCTCATCCAGTAGATAATCGGGCCGTTTCCCAGCGGTCTGCTGTTCAGGGTGCGAACTCTCTCTTCCTTCACCAGTTGCGTCATATAACCCTGTCCTTGATTTTTATTATTTGCCAAGCTCATTAATTATTTCTGTAATGTCTGGTAGTTCACTGATTGGGTAGATCTTCATGAATATTACTTTTCCCTCTTCACTGATAATGATATTGGCCCGTTCGGAAATACCTTTGTCTTCTTTGAAAATGCCGTAATCTGCAGCTACCTGTCCGTGAGTCCAGAAATCACAAAGCAAACTGGTTTTTTCGATACCAAGCTCTTTGGCCCAGGCTTTCTTGCAGGGACCCGGATCAACACTTATGCCCAGGGGAACTGTGTTTAATTCTGCAAATTTTTCTAAATTAGCTTCCAGCGATTTCATCTGCTCGGCACATACCCTTGTCCAGGCCAGGGGGTGAAAGGAAAGCAGGATTTTTTTGCCCGAGAGGCTCCGCAGGGATATTTCCTGATCATT
>SKZS01000204.1 GCA_007127255.1 Syntrophomonadaceae bacterium
TGAGTTTAATGAAAAAATCAGCGTTGAGAAATTTTTCCCCGGTCTTTGCGATCTAAGCTTTGTCAGCCTGCAGAATGCTGAAGATGTAACAGGCGAAATTGCGCCTAACATGCCCAACTGGGGTTTTACATTTTCTCTGCCGGTAGCGAATATGAAAAAGCTTGGTTTGCCGGTTATGAATATCGGGCCTTTTGGCAAGGATGCGCATAAAAACAGTGAACGACTGCACAAAGACTTTTCATTCCGCGTTTACCCGGCCCTGCTGGCTTATGCTATTGATCGTTTGCTTTCCGATTCATAGTTGTTCGGCAGGCGTTTATGCCTGTTTTATAATTACCGGACTGTTCTTAAAAAAACAGCTGTTTTAACAAGAAAAATGCTACAAAGGAGATGGATTAATGTCTACACAGGAAAACGGTAACATTGTTAATGCAGGCCTTGCAGTTAAACAGGGCGATTGGATCTATCATATTAATCACTGTGTTGGTTGCAATATTTACAAGGTTCGCCATGATGGCAGTAAACGGGTAAAAATCAATGATGATGGTTCGGGGTTTTTAAATGTAGTTGGCGATTGGATCTATTATAACAATTGGGATGACGGTTACAAAATCTACAGGGTCCGCACCGACGGCACAGAAAGGGTTAAAGTAAATGACGACGGTTCAGGTTTTTTATATGTGACAGACGACTGGATTTACTACCAAAATGTTGATGATGACCATAAGATCTACAGGATACGCCATGACGGCAGCGATCGGGAAAAGATAAATGATGATGGAGCAGGATTCTTAAATGTAGGTGGCGACTGGATTTATTACCGTAACTGGGATGACGGCTACAAGATCTATAAGGTTCGCCGGGATGGCAGCGAACGGACAAAAGTAAACGATGATAGTTCAGGATTTATAAACACTGCAGGCGACTGGATATATTATCAAAATAAGGATGACGGCTATAAGATTTACAAGATTCGTACTGACGGCAGTGGACGGACAAAAGTAAATGACGACAGGTCATGGTTTTTAAATGTAGTTGGTGACTGGATCTATTATAACAATAAAAATGATGGCGATAAGATCTACAGGATTCGTACAGACGGCAGCGAGCGCGAAAAGATAAATGATGATAGCTCGGGATGCTTAAATTTGGCCGGTGATTGGATTTATTATCGTAAAAATGATACAACAGCAAAGCTTTTTAAGCTTCGCAATGATCCCAGCTCCAAGATCTTCAGGGTTCGTGTCGATGGCAGTGAGCAGCAGAGGGTAGAATAAAGAACGGGGTTTTATGAAGATTTAAAACAATTTAAGATTAACAAGAAAGCGGTACTGGCTGAAGGTGGAGTTTCCGGGTCTGGATCCCAGCCAGGTTGAAATAATATTGCAATAAGTGTATAATATTCAGTACAAAGAGTCAATCCTTTAGATGTATATTATTTATATTCGGATAATGCAATTCTTTAAAGCACAATAACCCCATTACTCTACAGTTGTTAGAGAACCCGTTTTAATAATAATGAGTTTACGCTTAAGAAACAGGGGTTTATTTTAATAAAAGTATACTTCTTTTAAGAGAAGGAGGGTTCTGTTCTTATGTTGAAAACAAAAAGTTTGCTCATCTTTGTTTTAGTCCTGGCTGCATTTCTGTTTATTTTCTCAGGGTGCGGAGATCCGGTAGACCCCTATGAACACATGGGTCCGGATGAGAAAGAAGAAATGGAGCAGGATGCTGAAGATGATGGTTATGGCAGTCTTGTCGACTTTACGGTTAAATTCTCTGTGTCTTAAAAGGATAGTTCTGCTTATTTGTTATTGTTCAAGAATATGATAATATAAATATTGCCCGGCCGCTTGTATATTTGGCAGGCCGGGCAATATTTATGTGAGGTCAATTATGAGCGAAAAAACTGTCGATAAAAAAATGGTTTTAGCAGACCTGTCGCTTTTTTTTGTTGCGATATTCTGGGGCTCAAATTTTGTAATCATGAAAGAAGCCCTGGAAATAATTGAACCATTTACTTACCTGGGATTACGCTTTATCCTCGCTGCCCTGCTGCTTGCGCCATTTTTCTGGAAAAGATTGGTTAAAGCCAGTTTTAGTGATTACATGGCCGGGGGGCTAATCGGGTTATTTCTTTTCGGTGGTTTTGCTTTCCAGACGGTAGGTCTGCTTTATACTACTCCGGCTAAGTCCGGTTTTATTACCGGCACTGCTGTGGTTATAGTTCCCTTTATGTATTTTTTTGTTACCAGGCGTTCACCTGGCTGGTGGGCTTTTCTCGGAGGCTTGCTGGCAGCAACGGGTTTGTACCTCATGTCGGTAGACAGGGTTACCGGTTTTAATCTTGGTGACGGCCTGACCCTGATCAGCGCTTTTTTATTTGCCGCCCATATTATTGCCATTGCTATCCATGTCAGGCGTCGCGATCCGATTGTTTTGGCTGTATCTCAAATTGCCTTTACCGGCCTGGCTTCCTTCGCGGTAGCACTTGTTTTCGAGCCTGCTGAAATCATGCTGCACCAGCCTGCATTGATCTGGGGTGCTATATTATATGCAGTTGTATTTTGCACCATAGGAGCTTTTGTCACTCAAACCATAGCGCAACGTTATACACCGCCAACCCATGCCGTTTTAATTCTTTCCCTGGAAGCGGTTTTCGCCGGATTGTTTTCATATCTTTTCTGGGATGAACTTTTTACTGTTCAGAAGCTAACTGGTGCTGCGCTAATTTTCGCCGGGATACTGGTTGCAGAGATGCGTCCGTTTATAGCGGCAAAGCTTGCTGGCAGGCGGGCAGCCCTGGTCAGAAAGGGTGTCCCGCCCCTGGAGTAAAGCCAGGACAGCTAAAAGCGTGATATAATTTGAACTCGAGGGAGGCAAAAAATTTGGAACGAAAAATAAAAGAATATGCTCTGGACATCGGTTTTGATGATGTTGGGTTTACTACCGCTGATCCTTTTCCCCAGCTTACGCAAGCCCTTGAACAAAGGAAGAACGGTTACAGCTGGGTCAGTGAAGGGTTACTGCAGCTGGCTCATATAGCTGATCCCCGTTTCGTACTGCCTTCAGCAAAGTCGGTTGTGGTTTTAATCTACGATTATTTCAAGCAGGCCTATCCGCCTGAACTTATTAACAGCATTGGGAAAGCCTACCAATCACGTCTTTACCCGGGGAAAAAACGCCTTTTCGGCAGCCGCCTGCGTTTGATCAAGGAATATTTACAGGAACAGGGAATGGAAGTAGGAGTAAGGCCGGCTATGCCCGAAAGACAGGCTGCTATCAGGGCGGGTGTCGGGACATTTGGCTGTAATACATTTGTTTATTCTCCGGGCAGGGGCAGTTATGTAGGTATTGTTGCCCTCGCTGTTAGTGGTGAGCTGGAACCACAGATGCAGCAAGCCTCTTCAAAATGTCCTGATGACTGCCGCCGCTGTATCGAGGCCTGCCCGACGGGAGCGCTTTATGAGCCCTTTAAGATGGATCCCCTGCGGTGTATTGCCTTTAACACATACGGGCCGGGTAACTTTCCGGGAGCTCCTGATGATATTCCCCGGGATATTCGTGAAAAAATGGGCTCCTGGATCTATGGTTGTGATCTCTGTCAGGATGCCTGTCCGAGAAATCAAAAAAGGCTGCAGCAGAAATTAGTTCCGGATGCTTTTCTAAAAGAGATGGCTCCGAAACTTGCTCCAACTGTTCTTTTAAACATGGATGATCGTTATTATCATGAAACGATTCAACCGGTTCTTTACGGTTACATGTGGGAAAAAAAGTTTATGCAGCGTAACGCAGCTATTGCCCTGGGTAACAGCGGGGATGAAACTGCAGTTCCACTTTTAGGAGAGGCGATTGAAGATCCACAGGAAATGGTCCGCGCTTATTCAGCCTGGGCACTGGGGCGTATCGGTAGGGCAGGGAGCAAAAAAATACTGGAAAGTGCCCTGTCCAGGGAGGTCTCCGGCCGGGTGGAGGAAGAGATCGTACTGGCCCTGGATAACTTCTAAGGCCAAACCGGTCCTGGAAATATAGAATAAATTATTTCGAAGATTACCGCTTTGCATATAAAGAAAGCGATAAAAGATAAAAAGGTGCATGACCGGAGTAATTCAGCCTCTACCTGTTGATATTGACAGCGAGAGCTACCGGGTATAAAATCTAAATAGAGATTAAGCAAATGCTTTAAAGCAGTCCTGCTGCTCATAGCTATTAGACATGAGGGAGCACCGGGGTTTAAGCCCGTGTGCTTTTTTTATTTGCTCTGAGGAGGTACAGCAAGAATGCATGTAACCGGGAGGATTAATAAAGTGGCTAAACAGTTGATTATTAACGGCGGTGGAATCAATGTTGAAGATATTATTCGGGTGGCAAGGCTGGGTCTTCCTGTTTCCATTTCTTCTGAAGCGCTGCAAAGTGTCGAACGATCCAGGGTGATGCTGGAGAAACTGGTTGATAATAATGCAGTCGTCTATGGGATAACCACCGGCTTTGGCCGCTTTAGCGATGTCAATATTTCAAGGGAAGATGCTATAGAATTGCAGAAAAACCTGATTGCCAGTCATGCTGCGGCAGTTGGTGAACCCCTGCCGGAAGAAGTTGTCCGGGCAGCACTTTTACTGAGGTTAAATGCCCTGGCCAGGGGCTACTCCGGGGTTCGTCCCTTGCTGGTTAAGCAGCTGGTTGATCTCTTAAATACGGGGATAACTCCTGTTATACCTGAACAGGGTTCTCTGGGTGCCAGCGGTGATTTAGCCCCGCTTTCACATTTGGCCCTTGTTTTGAGTGGGCAGGGAGAAGCTTTTTACAAGGGCAAGCGGATGTCGGGAGCGGAAGCTTTATCCGCTGCAGGTTTAGAGCCTTTAACCCTCCTTGAAAAAGAAGGTCTGGCCCTGATTAATGGCACGCAAATCATGACAGCAATTGGTTCTCTTGCTTACCATGATGCGGTTAATCTTCTTAAGGCAGCCCTGATTACCGCAGCCCTGACTCTAGAAGCCCAGCTTGCGGTGCCTGATGCGTTTGACCCCCTGATTGCTGAAGTGAGGCCCTACAGTGGTCATCAGCATACTGCGGCAGCTATTATCAGTCTGCTTGAAGGAAGTTCTTTAATTGGCAGTGATCGAAGAAAGGTTCAGGATGCTTACAGCCTGCGCTGTATTCCCCAGGTGCATGGTGCTACATTAAATGCCCTGGATTATGTTAAAAGCATTCTTGATGTTGAAATAAATTCCGTTAATGATAACCCGATGCTTTTTCCTGACGAAAACAAGGTTCTCTCAGGGGGCAATTTCCATGGTCAGCCTGTTGCCCAGGCAATGGATTTCCTGGCTATAGCCGTATCTGAGCTGGGCAGCATAGCAGAAAGACGTATTGAACGCCTTGTTAACCCTGCCTTAAGTGGTCTGCCGCCTTTCCTGGTTAAAGAAGGCGGGCTTAATTCAGGCCTGATGATTGCCCAGTACACTGCTGCTTCACTGGTTAGTGAAAACAAGGTATTCTGTCATCCGGCCAGTGTAGATTCGATCCCGTCTTCCGCAAACCAGGAAGATCATGTCAGCATGGGAGCCACCGCAGCCCGTAAGGCTCGCAAAGTAGTTGATAATACTGCGCGAGTTATCGGTATTGAGCTGCTTGTCGCGGCCCAGGCCGTTGACTTCAGGGGTGCTGAAAATCTAGGTCGTGGAACTTCAGCAGCTTACAGGATGCTGCGCGAAGATATTGACTTCCTCGAAAAAGATCGGATTCTCTACCCGATTATTGAACAGGCAGTTGAGATGGTTACAAGCGGCCGTTTAGTCGAAGTAGTAGGAAAAGAAGTCAATCTTTGATGAGAAAGTGAGACCGCCATGTTCCGGCAGGTGCCAAATAAGCTGCTTAATGATAAAATATATAGACCTGATTGAGTGTGAGAAGGCGGGATTGTAATGGAGCAAATTGGAAAAACAGCAATCATGTATGCCCTTTCTGAAGGAGCCCTGGAAACTCAGTTTAAAAACAATGCAGAAAAAAATGGATTTAAAATGATCAAAGGCAAAGTAGGTTCCATGAGTACCGAAAAAATATTTGCTGCTGTTGAAACTGCGGCCCAGAGAGAGGGGTTAATCCGCAAAGATTATTACCGGGATACCCATGCCCTTTATCATGCTATTTTAGATGCTTTTGTCGGAATTTGCAGGGGGCAGTTAGGACTGGGTAATATGCTTCGTACAGTAGGTTTGATCTTTACCGTTGTAAGGGGTCCGCGGACCAGTGAACAACGGGAAGACGGTGAGTGGCTTGCCGTGGTGCTCTATGGTACAATCGGCGCTCCGGTCAAGGGGTATGAACACGAAACAATCGGTCTGGGTCTTAATCATTTGTAATAAGAAATTATATAAGTTTATTTAAGGTGGTATATGTTCGTAATAATCATCACTGGAGGTGTTTAAAATAGCCGCTTATCGTTCGAACTACCGACAGCAGTTATCGCCGCAATTAAAATGGTTCAGCACCGGACAGCTGGAAGAAATCCATAGCGCCACTGTTGATGTTCTCGAGCAGGCCGGGGTGCGGGTTGACCATGATGAGGCACTTAAGCTTCTAAAGGATGCCGGGTGCATCGTGAAGGATCGTGTAGCCAAAATTCCGGGATGGCTAATTGATGAAGCAATCAGGCTGGCTCCTTCGAAGATTAACATTTACGATCGTGAAGGCAAGCCGGCCATGAACCTGGAGGCAAATTACACTTATTACGGAGCAGGCTCCGACCTGCCTTTTCACCTCGATTTAGAAACAGGGCAGCGGAGGAATTCGCTTAA
>SKZS01000105.1 GCA_007127255.1 Syntrophomonadaceae bacterium
TGCTTCAGTTTTTCATCCATAGCATTCACCACTTTCTGCCTTAATCTCTATTCCGGCTCGCGCTCACACAGTTCAACCAACACTCCGCCAGTTGATTTAGGGTGGAGAAAGGCAATTTTAGCTCCTCCCGCTCCGTATCGAGGTGTCTCATCAATTAAAGTTACACCCTGTTCTTTTAGCTGTTCAAGCTTGGCTTCAATATTTGAAACCCTGAAAGAAAGGTGATGAACCCCTTCGCCCTTTTTTTCGATGTATTTGCCTACAGGGCCGTTTGGGTCAGTCGGTTCTAAAAGCTCTATTTTGCTTTCACCTACCGGGAAAAAAGCAACCTTTACTTTTTGTTCATCAACTATTTCAGTCCCTTTAAATTCAAGGCCCATCTTATCCCGGTAAAAATTGATAGATTTTTCAAGATCAGAAACAGCAATTCCAATGTGATCTATTTTTTCAAACACGATCAACGCTCCTTCTTATTGATTCTGCTCAATTTTTTTATTGATAAAACTTACAATCTCCTCGGTTGTTGAACCCGGTGTAAAAACTTCCGCAACACCGTTTTCTTTTAAATAGGCAATATCTTCCCTGGGAATAATCCCCCCAACAATTACGATTATATCACTGCTATCCTGATCGCGCAGCATCTCAACAACTGGCGGCAACAGCTGCATATGCGCCCCGGAAAGAATGCTTAAACCAATTACCTGAACATCTTCCTGCAGCGCCGCTTCAACAATTTGTTCCGGTGTCTGCCTGAGACCGGTATATATCACTTCCATACCGGCATCACGTAACGCCTGGGCTACCACTTTAGCACCGCGATCATGTCCATCAAGTCCTACCTTGCCGACGAGCACTCGCACCGGTTGATCGACCATATCATTATTCCTCCTTCATTTAAACAAATACTGTGTATTCTTAAAGGGTAATCTGCTGTTGGTACTCGCCGAAAACATCCCTTAAAACGCCACAAATCTCTCCCAGCGTAGCATAGGCTTTAACCGCTTTTAAAATATGCGGCATCAGGTTATCATCAGATTGTGCCGCATTGCGCAGCGACTGCAGGGCTTCAGATACTTTCCCCTGATCACGACTGAGCCTAACCTCCTTGATCCGCTCAACCTGGCGCTGACTGGTGGCCGGATCCATCTTTAAAAGGTCCATCGGTTGTTCACTGCTTGTTTGAAACTTATTTACACCCACGACCACTCGTTCCTCTGACTCAACCTCTTTTTGATATTGATAAGCGCTGGCCTGAATCTCTTTCTGTATAAACCCTTTCTCAATCGCTTCGACTGCTCCACCCATTTCATCAATGCGTTCAATGTAGCGCATTACTTCTTCCTCTATATGGTCTGTTATGGTTTCTATAAAGTAGGAACCCCCCAAAGGATCTACCGTATCAACAGCCCCGATTTCATAACCGATTACCTGTTGAGTACGCAAGGCCAGCAATACAGAGTGTTCACTGGGCAGGGCAAGCGCTTCATCGCGCGAGTTAGTATGCAGCGATTGTGTACCTCCCAGCACCGCGCTCAAAGCCTGGTAAGCAACCCGCATAATATTGACATCAGGTTGCTGAGCAGTGAGTGTAGAACCTGCCGTCTGGGTATGGAATCTCAACATCTGTGAACGTGGATTATTAGTACCAAAACGCTCTTTCATAAGCTTAGCCCATATTCTCCTTGCAGCTCTAAATTTGGCAACTTCTTCAAAGAAATTTGAATGTGAGTTGAAGAAGAAAGAAAGGCGGGGGGCAAATTGATCAACTTCCAGTCCTGCTTTCAGGGCCGCTTCCACGTAAGCTATAGCGTTAGAAAGCGTGAAAGCTACCTCCTGGACAGCTGTAGAACCGGCTTCCCTGATATGATAGCCGCTGATGCTGATGGTATTCCAGGTCGGGATATTTTCTACTGCGTAAGAAAAAATATCAACAATGATACGCATCGATTCCCGCGGCGGGAATATATAGGTTCCACGGGCCACATATTCTTTTAAAATATCGTTCTGAATAGTCCCGTTTATTTTTTCCATCGATATGCCCTGCTTTTCAGCTACGGCCATATACATGGCCAATAATACCGCGGCCGGCGAATTAATGGTCATCGATGTACTGACCTGGTCAAGAGGGATATTCTCCATCAGTATTTCCATATCCGCCAGGGTATCAATAGCAACTCCAACTTTGCCCACTTCGCCGCGGGCGAGGGGATGATCGGAATCATAGCCAATCTGGGTCGGCAGATCAAAAGCAACACTTAATCCCGTTTGCCCCTGGTCAAGCAGGTAACGAAACCGCTTGTTAGTTTCCTCGGCGCTGCCAAACCCGGCATACTGGCGCATGGTCCAGAGTCGGCCCCTGTACATGGTTGGCTGAATTCCTCTTGTAAAAGGATATTCACCTGGCCAGTTCAACTTCTCGAGATAATCGAAACCTTCCAGGTCTAACGGATCGTATACCCTGTTAAGCTCGAGATCAGAATCAAGTCTAAAATTTTTCCTTTCAGGACGTTTTTCGAGCAGCTTGGCCGTTTTTTCCTGCCACTCTTTTTTGGCCTGTTTAAGCTTCCCTTTTTTATCTTGATCACTCAATTTTCTCATGACCTCCTCTCTGTGCTAATAAACTGCCTGTTTACTTACCGTCGGTAACTTCTTTAACCAGCGCAGGAACCTTTGTCGGCAAATCGGCAACTTTTACTCCCGCTTCCGTTAGAGCTTCAACTTTACTTTCGAAGGTACCTCTGCCCCTTTCAATAATGGCTCCCGCATGACCCATTCTTTTACCCGGAGGAGCGCTTTTCCCGGCCAGGTAAGCTATAACAGGTTTACTCATTGAAGATTTAATAAACGCGGCTGCTTCTTCTTCTGCGCTTCCGCCGATCTCTCCAACCAGGACAACCGCCCTGGTATCCGAATCCTTTTCGAATTCTTCAAGGACATCTATAAAATGCAAGCCGACCACCCTGTCCCCACCGAGACCGACTACGGTTGTAGTCCCGACACCGTTTTCAGTAAGATGTCCCACTATTTCATAACAGAGAGTGCCGCTTCGGGAAACAACACCGACAGGTCCGGGAATAAAATACTGATTGGGCATAATACCAATTTTTGAAGCGCCCGATGAAACCAGGCCAAAAGTATTGGGCCCAACCACTACAGCATTATTTTGCCTCGCCTGGGCCATAATATCCATGGCATCCTGCAGGGGTATATGTTCGGGAATCAAAACCAGGATCTTAATACCGGCAGCCAGAGCCTCAAGGGCGGCATCTTTGGCGAAAGGTGCCGGGATAAAGAGAATACTGGCGTCTGCCGGCTCTTTTTCAACCGCTTCAAAAACAGTATTGTAAACCGGAACTCCCTCTACGGACTGCCCTCCCTTACCGGGCGATACTCCCCCAACAATCCTGGTTCCGTAAGCCAGCATCTGGCCGGTATGAAACGAACCCTGGTTGCCTGTCATACCCTGGACCAGGACCCGTGTTTTATCATTGATATAGATTGACATTAAAGATGCTCCTTTCATCTATTAAAATCAGCACACTATTCTTATTGATATATCTAATATATCAGGAAGCATCGAGCAGCTTAACCGCATGACTCACTGCTTCATCCATGGAGGTAAATGATTTGATCCCCGCCTTTTCGAGAATAGTCCGGCCTTCGCTTTCATTGGTACCGACCAGGCGGAATGATACAGGCAGGTCGATACCCTTGCTTTCTCTGACTCTTGCAAAAGCTTCGGCAACAACATCACAACGGGTAATCCCACCAAAAATATTGATCAGCAGTACCCTTGGATTGGTGCCCAGCAGCAGTTCTAAAGCCTGGGAGGGTTTTTCCACATCAGCCCCGCCTCCAAAATCTAGAAAGTTAGCCGGGGCCCCCCCGTAATGCTGCACCATATCCAGGGTAGCCATGGTAATCCCGGCTCCATTAGCCATAACAGCAATGTCGCCTTCGAGTTCAACATAAGCGAGATCCAGTTCTTCCGCTTTTAGCTCCAGGGCTGTCTTTTCCTTGATTCGCGGCAGCTGCGGGTGGCGATAGAGAGCGTCATCATCAATGGTTACCTTGGCATCTGCCGCTATCAGCCCCTGTGATGTTAAAGCCAGGGGGTTAATTTCGGCCAGTTCGGCATCCATTTCCCTGAAGAGTTTGTACAACCTGGGTAGAAGTTTGATGAACTCTTTCTGCAGGTTGCCTTCTACTCCCAGCTTGCGGCATATTTCCCGTACCATAAAGGGCTGCAGGCCAACTGTAACATCAACAGGCCACCTGATCATGCGATCTTCGGGGACATCTTCTACATCCATCCCGCCATCAAGCGAAACAAGCACAACAGGCCGCTGTGCAGTGCCATCAACTGTCAGAGCCAGGTAAAGTTCCTGCTCTATTTGAACCTTTTTTTCAACCAATACCTTGTCGGCTGTAAAGCCTCCGAGTTCCATGTTAAAAATTTTCTCAGCTGCTAATCTTGCTTCCTCCGGGCTCGAAGCAAAAGAAATACCACCGGCCTTGCCCCTTTTGCCGGTAAGAACCTGTGACTTAACAACCACTTCCCCTAATTCAGATGCAGCTTCCGCAGCCTGCTCCGGATTTTCTACG
This sequence comes from Syntrophomonadaceae bacterium, assembly GCA_007127255.1. Taxonomy (GTDB): domain Bacteria; phylum Bacillota; class Dethiobacteria; order DTU022; family DTU022; genus T3SED10-7. The sequence goes on from SKZS01000105.1 coordinate 4,606, forward strand.
ACCCTGCCTTCCGGAACAGGAATATCGTAGCGATCGAACAAGTCTTTCCCCAAGTATTCATAAAGCTTCAATGTTAATCCTCCATTCAGTTAGTAATCTTTTAATCACTGTATCTTTTTAACTTGTTATATAAAGTAGCCAGTGAAATATTTAAAGCCTGGGCTGCTTTCTTTTTGCCCTCCAGGCTTTCTCCATACCTGGTCATCGCCAATTTGAGCATCTTTTCTTCCATTTTATCAAGAGGAATAATTTCATCAAAGGCAGGTGTATCCTGAACACTGAGACGCCCAATATACGGCGACAGATGATGATACTCAATTACAGAACCGTCCGCTACCACCATGGCCCGCTCAATAACACTTTTGAGTTCGCTGATATTCCCGGGCCAATCGTATTCAGAAAGCTCCTGCATAGCCCGCGGTGATATTTCTCTAACCTTTTTACCCAGTTTTCGGTTGAGACGTTCAATCAGCGCCTCTGCCAGTAAAGGAATATCCTCGGTACGCTTGCGTAGCGGGGGTAAATTAACTGTAACCTTACTTAGTTTACGATAGAGATCTTCTAAAAAATACCCCTGCAGCGAAGCATTTAAAAGGTTATCGCTGGCCGAAGCAACTATCCGGACATCTATTGATAGAGGCTGGCTGCCTCCGATACGGTTAAATTTTTGTTCTTCTAAAACCTTTAAAAGTTTTTTCTGCAGGTAGGGGTTAAGCGAATTAATCTCCTTTACAAAAAGGGTGCTTCCTCCGGCCAGCTCAATTTTTCCAATTCTTGTTCGCACTATACCCGGCATAGCTCCTTTTTCACAGCCGAATATTTCTATTTCCTGTAAAGAGTCAGGAACAGATGAACAATCAACAGCAATTATAGGCTTTTTGTTACGATGGCTGTTGTTATGAATCGCCTGGGCAAAAATGCTTTTACCGGTACCGCTTTCACCGCTGATCAAAACTGCCGATTCACTGCGGGCTGCCTTACGCGCCCGCTCAATTGTAGCAGACAGGATATTGCTCTTGCCGGTAAGCGATTCAAAACTAAGGCGGCTGCCTGAAATCTGATCGATTTGAGCGTACAGGTTATCGATCATAGCGTTACTATGCTGTAGTTCATCCATTAACTTTAAAATATCGCCAACAGGTTGAAAAACAACCACCGCACCCTTTAGCTCTCCATCGACAATAATCGGTGAAGCATTTGAAATAACATCGGCATCTGACCCGCCGACATAAGTGCGGTAGCCGGTAACCGGCTTCTGCTGGATCAGGGATTGAGCCAGTGCTCCCTGGGGCGAGACATCAAAGATACTTTTATTAACCCTTTTACTTTCGGGAATTCCCGTTACTCGTGTAAATGCAGGGTTGACATATTTAACAATACCCTGTTCGTCAACCACCTCGATTGCATCCTGCACAGAGTTCAGTATGGCCAACAGTTCACCTTTCACCAGGCGGGTTTCTAAGAGCTGATCTCTTGCATTCAATACTGCGCTTAATATTGAAGGTGATGTTAATTCTTCAAGCTTTACACTTTTTTTTAGAATCTGCTTGAGATATTCGGTTACAGAAGATTCTTCCGTAGCGTCAATCACGGTTTCCAATTCGGGCAGGGCGGCTATTTTATCCAAATCAGCTGTAACATAATAGTTTTTACGTTCCTCTTTGGTCAACCAGTCAATCTCTCCATCGGGGCAGGCCAGGCCAACCAGATCTATATCACCACACTGTTTCAAGAGTCGAAACAAATCTATACCCCGTTTTCCTTTAATTATCAAAGCTGCTTTTATCAAGAGACTTATTCCGCCTCCTTCCCCACCTTAGAATATTCGTAAATATTAGAAGAAATCCTGCTTTAAGCCCCTTGATTTCTATATTAATTCTTAGAAAGGTAATAATATCATGATTTTAAAGGTTTATGCCTGCATATCCTGTTTATGTGCGTCTCAGATTTATGAGAACACCCTGTTTTGGCAAGCACCCGGGTAAACTAATACCGGATGTGTTTAGTCAAGCTGGTTGAATTAATACGAAATAGCAATTATAATAAATAGGTAAAAGCAAACGCGGGCGTGGCGGAACTGGCAGACGCGCTGGACTTAGGATCCAGTGGGGCAACCTGTGGAGGTTCGAATCCTCTCGCCCGCACCA
>SKZS01000168.1 GCA_007127255.1 Syntrophomonadaceae bacterium
CCTGCATGATCGAAGGAAAATGTGATTAATTATTAGTTGCTGTCCGGTTCATCAGGTAAAGCTTAGAATACTTGACAATAGCTGGTAGTTGTGTTACCTTATATTTAGACATTAGAATATTAAGATTATCTGAAAGGATGTGTCTAAAAACAATGTCAGAATGACGGTTGTTATTTTTCTCTTAACTGCCTTCTTACTTATGGGCATTGCCTCTTCAGCTAATGGAAATCTGGGCCATAGTGTTGATTACAATATGGATGGCAGGGTAGAGCTTCAGAAGCAGGCTGGCCATGAATATGAAACCGGCGCCAGAATGCGTCAGGTTATCAGTGGGCAGGGTGAAGTGGAAAAACAATCAAATATAGTAATGGAGGAGGGTTATCTTCAGGTTGAAGATAACCAGGATTGGTTTACGGCAGATGATAATTTAAGGAACTTAACTGTTACCACCAGCATCAAGTTATTTACTCCAGCTAAGTATGTTTACGGTAGCGAAGAAGCAGTTGTTTGGTGGGAAGATGTATATGAAGCCTTTAGTCCGGTTTATTATGAGGGCGATGGTGATCCCGACTTTAGTGCGAAGAGAAGCTCCAGTCAATGGGATGCGCTGACATCTCAGATATGGGCAGTTCAAAGTTCAGCTAATCCAGGAGAATCCGGTCAGCTAAAAACCGATTTTGTGGCTAGTTATGGTCCCGAAGCTGCTGATGCAGGCGCTGATACTTTTGTGGGTGACTATTTCGAGATTGACCAGGTCGCCGGAACCAGCGACGGCACTTTAAGACGCTACATTGATATCAGCAGTGCCAGGCGTCATGCTTACTTGTTTGAAGATATGCGGATAAACGGGGCTGCTAAGGTTAGTGAAGTATTCAGTTTAATTAACATCACAGGAACAGGTTTAAACTGGTACGATTTATTTTAGTCAAAAGTAAAACTATCCGGTCAGAAGGGTTTACTATATGAACCCGTGATGGCCGGATAGTTTTTTTAAGCAGTATTACCGCTTTCAGAATAAATAAATATAAATCCAAACAAATTAATTGCAATTTTTTTCGAAAATCGGAAGGAATTTAAAAGATTGTGGCGAAAGAAAAAAATCACAAGCAAATATTGCGAATGAACCCTGTGGGAGAGATCCTTTTGCAGGACGCCGAAGGAGCAACCTGACGCCAGAGGCAGGCGAAGGGGAAACTCTCAGGCTTCAGTACCATAGGGGGACGCGTCTCTGGAGAGCACCCGCATACACGGGACACCGACGGGGAAAGCCTCTTATATTAATTAGGGGAGCAATCTCTCAGGTATCAAGGACAGAGCATAAGCCGCAGGGCTTTTTCTGTCCTTTTCTATTTGGTTTTAGTTTTAACTATCGAATCTTTTTAGAAAGGAGGATGGTAAACAAATGAGCGAAGCAAAAAAAACACCATTCTACGAAAAGCATGTTGCACTGGAAGGTAAAATTGTCGATTACAGCGGTTGGCTATTGCCGGTACAGTATCAAAAGGGGTTAGTCGAGGAAGTCCATGATACCCGCAATAGAGCAGTCATCTTTGATGTCTCACATATGGGGGAAGTGAGCGTTGAAGGCAAAGATGCTGAAGAGTTCCTGCAAAAAATCCTGGTTAACGATATTTCAAGGCTTAAAGACAATGCCATTATCTACAGTCCGGTTTGCTACCCCGACGGGGGTGTTGTCGATGACATACTGATCTACCGTATTAACGAAGAAAACTTTTTCCTGGTAGTCAATGCAGCCAATACCGATAAAGACTATGCCTGGTTCGAGGAAAATGTTTTTGGCGATGTTAAGTTGCAAAACCTTTCCCCCGAATATGCCCAGATTGCCCTGCAGGGTCCGAACAGTGAAGCAATCCTGCAGCAGTTAACTGATACGCCACTTGGGGAAATGAAAAATTATCACTTCCTGCCTTCGGTTAATATCGCCGGTGTAGACTGTATTGTTTCCCGGACCGGTTATACCGGAGAAGACGGTTTCGAGGTTTACTGCAAGAATCAAGGAGCTTCAAAGCTCTGGGATGCTGTCTGGGAAGCAGGCCAAAAGCATGAATTAAGCCCGGCCGGCCTGGGTGCGAGGGATGTATTGAGACTGGAAGCTGCAATGCCTCTTTACGGACATGAGCTCAGCAAAGAGCTAACTCCCCTGCAGGCCCGGTTGGACCGCTTTGTCGCCCTTGATAAAACGGTTAATTTTAATGGGCAGGCAGCCTTGAAGAAGCAGAGGGAAGAAGGCATGAACAGGATGCTTTACGGCCTGGAAATGCTCGAACGCGGAGTGCCGCGTGAAGGATATCCGGTCAAGGTTGGTGATCAGGAAATTGGTTGGGTTAGCAGCGGTTCGAAATCGCCAACGCTGGATAAGTTTATTGCCATGGCGTTTTTGGATCCTGTAATAGCCGATCAGAGTCAGGAATTGGAACTTGTGATTCGCAACCGTTCATACCGGGCACGAATCACAAAACTACCATTTTACAGGAGGAAGAAAAAATGAAATACAATATTATTGACGGTGTTAAGTATACTAAAAAGCACGAATGGGCCCGTCTGGAAGGAAGTATTGCCGTAGTTGGGCTTAGTGACTATGCCCAGGACAAGCTGGGTGAGATTGTTTTTGTCGAGCTGCCTGACGTTGGAACTGAAGTAGAGGCCGGTAAAGGTTCTGCCGTAATTGAATCTGTTAAAGCGGTAGCCGATCTTTACGCTCCTGTTGACGGTACAGTGACAGAAGTAAATGAAGACTTGCTGGATCAGCCTGAGTTGATTAACTCAGATCCTTACGGTGAAGGCTGGGTTTACAAGGTTGAAGTTAAAGATGAAAGTCAGTTTGATGAACTGATGGATGTACCTGCTTATGAAAAATTTGTAGTCGAGGAGGATGAAGAGTAGCCTATGGGTGGTAAACATTATCTACCCCTGACCGATCAAGATCGGGAGGAAATGCTTGCGGCAATCGGGGTAAAATCTGTTGAAGATCTTTTCAAGGATATTCCCCGGGAAGTACGCCTCCAGCAGGAACTGGACTTGCCGCCGGCGATGGCAGAATCTGAGGTGTTTAAACATCTCAACACGCTGGCTTCGAGAAATAAGCATTTCCATAATTGCGTTTCCTTTATGGGTGCAGGGGTTTATGATCATTTTATTCCGTCTGTTATTAAGCACATCACGGGGCGGAGCGAGTTTTACACCTCTTATACTCCCTATCAGCCTGAGATCAGCCAGGGAGTCTTGCAGGCCATTTTTGAATATCAGACCATGATCTGCCAGCTGACCGGTATGGATGTTGCCAATGCTTCGATGTACGATGGAGGTACCGCTGTAGCCGAAGGCGCTGTCATGGGCTGCGGGGCGACCCGCCGCTCTAAAGTGCTTGTTTCCCGTTCGGTCAGCCCTTTTTACCGTGCGGTTTTACAAAACTACTTTAACAGCCGCGGTCTCGAAGTTGAGGAGATTACCATCAAGGATGGTCACACTGACCGTTTGGATCTGGAAAACAAGCTGGGAGATGATATAGCTGCGGTGATCCTGCAGCAGCCGAACTTCTTTGGTTTAATAGAAGATATGGAAGGCATTTCCGAGCTGGTTCATAACCATAAATCAACTCTTGTTGTTTCTGCCGATCCACTGTCACTGGCATTATTGAAACCCCCTGCGGAATATGGAGCAGATATTGTTGTCGGTGAAGGCCAGGGGCTTGGTGTGCCTGCTTCATTCGGGGGGCCGCTTCTGGGAATTATGGCTGCTAAAAGTAAGTTTGTCCGCCAGATGCCCGGTCGTATTGCCGGAGAAACTGTCGACAGTGAAGGAAATCGCGGTTATGTTCTAACCCTTCAGACCAGGGAGCAGCATATCAGGCGTGAAAAAGCTGCTTCCAATATTTGTTCGAATGAAGCCCTGGTTGCCCTTGGCGCCGCTGTTTATATGGCGGCAATGGGGCCGCAGGGCATGCGTGAAGTGGCGGAACAGTGTTTGCAGAAAGCGGTATATGCCCGTGAGAGTATCAGTGCTCTAAAGGGTTACGATGATGTTTTTCCGGGAACTCCTTTTAAAGAGTTTGCTGTAACTGTTCCCGGTGATCCTGCTGAACTGAACAAAAAACTGCTGGAAAAGAATATTTTAGGAGGAGTCGACCTGGCCCCTTTCTACCCGGAGTTGAAGAATACAATGCTGTTTGCTGTAACTGAAAAAAGGACACGCGATGAGATCGATGCACTGGTCCGGGAACTGGAGGGATGGAAATGAGAAAATCAAAAGCCCTTTTATTTGAAATAAGCCGTCCTGGACGCCAGGGTTACTCTCTGCCCTCCTGCGATGTTCCTGAAAAACCGGTTGATGAACTGTTACCGAAAAAGATGCAGCGCACCGAAACTCCGGAGCTGCCCGAGCTCTCCGAAGTGGAAGTAGTGCGTCATTACACCGAACTTTCAACCCGCAACTTTGGTGTTGATACCGGTTTTTATCCGCTGGGTTCCTGTACAATGAAATATAATCCGAAAGTTAACGAAGAAGCGGCAGTCATGCCGGGGTTTGCTTTTATGCATCCCTGTCAGCCTGAAGAAACTACCCAGGGTGCGCTTGAGCTCTTGTATAACTTCGAAGAGGGTTTAAAAGAACTTTCTGGCATGGATCGCTTTACCCTGCAGCCTGCAGCCGGAGCACACGGCGAGTTGGCCGGTTTAATGATAATCCAGGCATATCATCGCAGTCGCGGCGATTACAAGCGCAACAAGGTTTTAATTCCCCTTTCTGCACATGGCACCAACCCTGCCACAGTAAGTATGGCCGGCTATGAAGTGATCCAGGTTCCCTGTGACGACCGCGGTCTGGTCGACCTTGATGCGTTAAAGGAAGCCCTTGATGATACAACAGCCGCCCTGATGCTTACCAACCCGAGTACTCTTGGCCTTTTTGAAGAAGAAATTATTCCGATGGCTAAGGCTGTTCATGAAGCAGGCGGCTTGCTTTACTATGACGGTGCTAACCTGAATGCTATTATGGGATACACCCGTCCCGGGGACATGGGCTTTGATGTCGTGCATTTAAATATCCACAAGACACTTTCAACCCCACACGGCGGAGGTGGTCCCGGGGGAGGTCCGGTTGGCGTAAAAGAAAGGCTGCTTCCATTCCTGCCCGTACCGCTGGTTAGCAAAAAAGGCAATCAGTACTACCTGGATTATGACCTGCCGGAAAGCATCGGCAAGATGCACTCCTTCTACGGAAACTTTGGGGTCGCTGTAAAGGCTTATACCTATATGCGGATGATGGGTGCTGAAGGATTAAAGCAGGCTTCGACAGATGCCGTGATAAATGCAAACTACCTGATGAGCCAGTTGAAGAAAATTTACTACGTTCCGTATGACAGGATCTGCAAGCACGAGTTTATTGTATCTGCAAAACCGGAGAAGAAAAAAGGCGCCGGGGCTGGTGATATAGCCAAGGCTCTACTTGATCGCAACTTCCATCCGCCTACAGTTTACTTCCCACTTATTGTAGATGAAGCGCTTATGATCGAACCGACAGATACAGAATCGAAAGAAACCCTGGATGCTTTTGCTGCTGCCATGGAGCAGATTGCTAAAGACATTGATGAAGATGCGGAAAAGGTGGCCCACGGTCCATATAAGACTGTAGTGGGACGCCTTGACGAGGTTCGGGCAGCGAGAAATCCGGTTATGCGCTGGGAAAAAGATCAAGGCTAACCTGGTAATGATTAAATATAAGGCTTCGGTAGTGGTGAGCCTGAAAATGAGACATAAGGAGTAAATTCTGGATATGGAGGTTTCTGCCGGCCTTTTTTCTAAACTCCAATTTCCAACTCCTAAACGCCAAACAGGGGATGGTAGCAAGGGGTTTTCCTTTGCTTCTTCCCCTGCTTTATTCTGTATTTGCAAATTAAAGTATTCAGGATTGAGTATCCAGTTTTAAGAATTAGCATTATAATATAGTGGTAAATGGTTTTAGCCTGAAAAGCTGGATGTTCAGCTCTTAAGGGGTATGATAGATATGAGAGATGGACCAATTGATTCCGGAGGATGTTATGCAAAAGGTTGAACAGGAAGTCAATAAATTACTGGATAAAGCCTGGGAGACAAGAAGACTCTTTTTCCCCGATCAGGTTAAATTTTCTGCTCCCAACCGGACCCTTTCTGTCAGTGTAACCGGTGCCAACTGTTCGTTGAAATGCGGACATTGTAATGGTATCTACCTGCAAAACATGGTTAGCCTGGAGAAAGCGCTTGGCAGTAAACGGGGACGGGAGCGAAGCTATCTTGTTTCCGGTGGTTCTGATCTGCAGGGCAAAGTGCCCCTGCTGGAAAAATGGATTGAACTGAAAGAATTGGCTGCCCGCGGGCCATTAAACCTGCATACCGGCCTGGTAACAGAAGAAGAAGCCAGGCAACTGTCAGAAATTGCCAGGGTGGTTTCCTTTGATTTCTTAGGCGACAATGAAACTATCAGAAATGTTTACGGTTTGTCTGTTACAGTTGATGACTATCTTGCTTCATACCGTTATCTGCAGAAATATACCAGTGTCATACCTCATATCTGTATCGGTTTACATGCAGGAA